>SKIL01000111.1 GCA_007116425.1 Bacteriovoracaceae bacterium
AAGAGCTCAATAAGCTGTCTGAACGTAGCGCTTTAGCTTATGAAAATTTAAGTCAATTACCTGTTTGTGACCTCTATATTTTGGCCTGTAAACCTCAACAACTTAAAGATTTGGTTGAATTGCTCAAACAAAATAAGCTGACTTTTAGAAAAGATTCCGTGGTTATTTCTTTGCTTGCTGGAACTAGTACTAAAACAATTAGTAAATTACTAGAGCATGATAAGGTTGTTAGAGTGATGCCTAATACACCTGTTCAATGTGGACGGGGAGTTAATCTCTTATATTCATCTAGTGCTTTAGAGGCAAGTGAGCGCCAACTCTTGGCCGAAGTCTTTTCTGCTGGTGCCAAAGTTTATTCGCTTGAGAGTGAACAGCGACTTGATGACTTAACGGTTATCGCTGGTTCCGGGCCTGGTTATATTTTTGAATTTGCTCGTATCTTTCAGTCATATCTTGAAAGTAGCGGACTAGATTCAGAAAGCTCAAAGGAGATGGTTAGCGAAGTGTTTTTGGGGACGGCATTATTAATGACTCAAAGTGAAACTAGCTTTGAGGACTTGAGAAACCAAGTGACTTCAAAGAGAGGGGTTACAGAGGCGGCGCTGGATAGCTTTAAAAAAGATAATCTAGAGAACATTTTTGCCGATGGCCTAAAAGCTGCTCGTAAGCGGATTGATCAGTTAAAATGAAATAATACTTTAAAGGATTATTTTATGCTCAATACACTTAAAGACTCTCTTCGCCAATTTATCCCGCAAAATATCCAAGACACTGCACTCGTTCGCATTTTTGGCCTAACCAAAGTTCCTATGCTTTGGTATTTGCGCCCTTCAGTTGTAGAGATGGATGATAAAAAGTGCATTATCAAAATTCCTCTTAATCGAAGAAGTAAGAATCATTTAAATTCTATGTATTTTGGATCTCTGTGTGCTGGAGCTGACTGTGCCGGTGGACTTTTCGCGATGAAGCTCATTATGCAGTCAGGTCAAAAGATTGCTCTTTCTTTTAAAGATTTTCACGCTGAGTTTTTAAAACGTGCTGAAGGTGACACTTTCTTTACTTGCGACCAAGGCGAAGAGATCGCTGAGTTTGTTTCTCAAGTTATAGGGAGTGAAGAGAGGCATAATAAAGAAATGAAGATTATTGCTACGTGCCCTGACAAGTTAGGAGATGAGCCCGTGGCGATCTTCACTCTCACTCTTTCTCTAAAGAAGAAGTCATAAAAAAGGCCCTCTTATTTGAGGGCCTCTCACGAGCTTTGCTTAATTGGACTTAGTGACTCATTGTATGAGGAGGGTAGGTATGCAACTCGCCCTTAAGCCTTTTTAGCAAATTTTTAATATCTGTATTCTTTATCGTAGTCGCAGCTTCCAAAGTTCATAAACTCAGCTCCATGCAACCACATTTGACAAGGGTTATCGTATGATCTTGGTGCTGGCATAACTTGCGAACAAAATGTGCCTGGCGCACATGTATTCATTGCTGGTTGAGCACAAACTGGCTCATAAATTTCTGGACAAAACCACTGATTTTTGTCTCTTTGTGGTTGAAAAATATGATCAAAGCACTCATTAACTTCTACTAAGAACCAGCCGGCCTCATCTGCAAGCTCTCCCGCACGTAAATACTCAAGTGAGTATTCTCCAAGCTGACAGCTGCTCCATGGAAGATGAACATTTTGAAGTTTTAAAATTTCGCCACCGTTTGTTTCAATTTTTGCAACAAAGTTTTTTTGATTGTGCTCAACAGTTAGTTTTCCGATAACTTCAATAACTGACTCATTGTTTGACTTCATGATTTTGGCATCGGCAGAAGTCGTAAATCCCAGTGAGGCCGCGGCAATTGTGAAAGCGAAAGTGATATTTTTAATTAAATTATTGTTCCACATAAGACCCTCCATTTATGCAGTTCAAGTTTGATACAGGCGATTTATAGTATTTTTTTTACATCAGTTAAAATGATATTTTTTTATAATGGTTGATAAGTTATACTTATGAATGAGGGAGCTATGAATTTAAAGCTTATTAATCTTAACTTATTGAAAACATTTGAAGTTACCTACCGGCTATCAAGTATGACAGGGGCCTCAAAAGAGCTGTTTATGACTCAGTCTGCTGTAAGTCAGAATATTCGGCAGCTTGAGGAAGCGCTTAGAATTAAACTTTTTGATCGAATTAAGAAAAAGATCATTCCGACTCATCAAGCACGAGAGTTATATCAGTTATGTATTCCTGTGCTGAGAGAACTCGAACAAGGCCTAGATCAAATTCTTGGTAAAACCTATAGTGAAATTAGTGGGCATGTAAGTTTGGGGCTTCCTGTCGAATATGGAAACAACGTCGTTCTTCCTATTCTCTCAAGACTTGGTCAGGAGCATCCTGATCTTGGCTTTAGTATTCGCTATGG
The DNA here is from genome assembly GCA_007116425.1 of Bacteriovoracaceae bacterium. Taxonomy (GTDB): domain Bacteria; phylum Bdellovibrionota; class Bacteriovoracia; order Bacteriovoracales; family Bacteriovoracaceae; genus SKIL01. The sequence goes on from SKIL01000111.1 coordinate 2,407, forward strand.
ACATGCAAATGAGATGAATGCGGCCCTTCTTCGTGGAGAGCTTGATTTTGCTATTGTCGATTCTTTTGGGATGGATAAAAGAATTGGTCAAATTAGAGTTGGGACCGAAAAACTTGCTCTCTGTTGTTCTAAAAATTATGTTCAAAAAATTTCACCAGTACAAAACCGTCTGAAGTTTTATCAGAAATTAGACTATATTGATTATGTTGCCGATGCACCGGTATTAAAGCAGTGGTTTCGCCATCACTTTAAGGAGGTCAACCCAGACCTTAATATTAGGGCATCGCTTATGAATGTGCAGGGAATGGGGCGTATGATTTGTGCTGGGTTAGGTGTTGGTATTTTGCCTATGCACGTTATCCAAAGGCTTATTGATCAAGGCGAGTCTTTATATATTTTTCGTCCTGAAGCACGGCCATTAGAGAATCACTTGTCTCTGGCCTTTTTAGAGGGAAAAACGAGAACGTTTGCAGTTGAGGCCACGATGAATTCACTGATTGAGCATGTGAACTAAGCTGGATTATCACTAGGGAAATAAACACATTCGATATCAAATTTTTCTTGCAAGTGTTGCATCAAGGCCTGAATTCCAAGCGACTCTGTGGCGTTATGTCCTCCTGCAAACATGTGAACTCCGGCCTCTCGACTTTCATGCCAGTCATGTTCGGAGATCTCTCCTGTCAGGTAGCTATCTAGATCGTCTTTCCAGGCCTGACTCCATCCTGAATTTGCACCACCTGTGATAATTCCGATCGTCTCTATTTTATCATTATCTGCAGCGGCATGTATGACTTGATGGTCGAGAAGTTTTTCTAGTTCTTGCTTGAGTGCCCCTGCTTGTTTTGGGCCTGGGAAAACAGCACTTACTCCTAATGGTGCACCTTTATAATCCCCAAAAGGGGCAATATTTTGAGCACCAATTTTTTTAGCAATAATGGCGGCGTTACCAACTTCTAAGTGCGCATCTAGAGGAAGGTGATAACCAAAGAGATTAATTTCATGTTGAATTAAAGGCCTTACTCTTTTTGCGAAGGGCCCGATGATTGGGCGGTGGCCGTGAAAGACCCAAAAAAGTCCATGGTGAACGATTAAGGTGTCGGCCTTGGCCGCAATGGCCTGAGAGATACTTTGTTGAGTCGCTGAGACAGCAAAAGCAACTTTTTTAATCTCTTCTTTGCCTTCAATTTGCAGACCGTTAGGTCCATAGTCCTGAAAGTTTTCAATTTCAAGGTAAGTGTTGAGATAACTTTCTAATGCCTTTCTTTCCATGCTAGACTCACTTTATAAGTAATTTAAAACTACTATAGGGTAGCATGAAGCAGTTAAAAATATAGGCAAAGCGCAATAAAATTAAAGAAAGTCGTTGGGGAAATGATCGCGTTCTACATCTTCTGGGGCGTTGTTTATATCCTTGAGTTTTTGTCTCAGTCGACCTGCACTGATTGCTTTTTTTAGCTTTTCTACCGTTTCTTGAAGCTTTTCGTTATAGGGAGCAATTCGCATGGCCTGAGTGAATTCTTGTAGTGCTAATTCATAATCTTTTTTGGCCATATGAGCACGGCCAGAATTTATAAAAGGAAACTCTCTGTTTTGATATTCAGGACATTTTTTGGCGAGGTCAAACCACCTCAAACTTTCTTCAACTTCACCCTGGTTGAGGAGATAAGTTCCAAGGTCGTTATAAGGAGGCCCGTAGTCAGGGTTTTTTCTGATGGCCTGAAGGCAATAAGTTTTTGCTTTGTCCATTTGATGCTGGAGTGAATAGACCCAACCAATTAATGTTAAAATTTCCGCCGATTCAAAAAGACTTTTTGCTTTTTCAAAGTGTATAAGCGCCTTCTCATAATCTTCTTGAGAAACAAACTTATGTCCAAGAGATAGATATTCGTCATATTTCTTTTCTCTTTGTCCATCGAGAGAGCTGAGACCAGCGTAGTTGAGTTGGTATGACCTGTCTTTGAATTTGGCCTGCTCCACAAACTCACTGAGACGGTTTGCATCCAGATAAAAGAGTGGGGGAGAGATTATGTATTCTTCACTTTCATTGTCGCTGTCTTCTTCAATGGGAGACTTACTTGAATCGTCTAGACTTTCATAGTCGAAGTCTTCTTCAGAGTCGTCCCAGTCGTAGTCATCATAGCTAAAACTATCATCACTTTCTTTGACTTCAACCAAATTTACTCTTGGGAAAGGTACATCCAGTTCACTTAATTCAAAAATTATTTGATGTAATTGAAAACAGCTTTCATAGACTCGGTTAATCACTTCAGTTGTGGTGATCGTTAGTTTATGTGAGTGTAAATTAAGTCCAAAGAGTGGAGGGAAAAACTGGTTTAAAAAGCGATGGATTGTTTGTAGCTTTTTATAATTATTCACATTTGAGAGCTGAAAGACTCCGTTATTTTTTTTATCAAACTGATGGTTGATGAGTCCTGGCAAAACATCAGTTTCCAAAATTTCAGAAATGTCTTGCTCTAACTGTTCAGCAATCGCACTCACGCTTTTTAAACTGTACAAATCACTCATTTGTCCCAAGGCGTGAGTCAGTCGGTCTAGGTAGGCCGTAGCACCATGAAACTCACTTCTTAGGATGGCCGAAAGATTGTCGAGATAGTGATTATTCAAATTTAAAATTCCTAATGATTGCTATTAAAAAGTGTTTAAGCGCTTTCTTTCTAAACGCTTGGTTCTATTATTACAATATGCTTGCCATGACTTGGTGCGGAAGTTTTTCGGTAAGTACTTAAAATTAAGTTATTGTATAAAAAGAAATTTTTATATGGTGTCGAATTGTTTAAAGAATGACTGCCCAGTCTCTCTCGTCGGTGACAGTTTGGTGCCCTCCAGGGTTAACAAGCCATGGAGCAAAAGGAGCGTATTTTTTTAGAACTTCACGATGCTTTTCGGGTGATACTGGGCAATGATGGCGCTTTCCCGTCTCTGCTTCAAGTTCATCTAAGATATTGAGAACTGAATTTGTCATATCTTCAGTTCTAAATTTTGAGCAATTAATTCCCTCATCCCAGGCATGGTCAACGTAATTTCTCCAGTCAAATTCACCAACAATTTTCCAACTAAAATTTTTACATTTTACATATGGTCCTGGATTGTATTTTTCATCGCTGCCGAAGACATCTTCATTTTTTGCGAGTAGGTGATTCCAAAAGCGCATACCTTGAAAGTTTGCAACCAGATCTCCATAGGCCATCACACCTGTTGTCCAAGCTCCCATGAGTCCAGTTTCAGCAAGCCAACCTATCTCCAAAACATCCTCAAGAGTTCCTCCTCTACGATAGAATGTATTAAAATAGCGAAACCCACTGCCAAAGAAGTGCTCAAATTTATCGGTACCGACCAAATGCCCATCAACTCGAAGGACGGCTCCAGAGGCGTCTTTTATACGTTGTGAGTAAAAACCTACGATGGGAGCACGCCAATCAAAGTCTCGATAAATAGATTCTTCCACAGGGACTTCGATTCTTTCAATTTTATCTGTTTTGATAACCCAGTCTGGGAATTCTCCAAGTATATGATTCCAAAAATAGCGACGAAGATTGAGATAGAAGAATCTCTCGTTGCATCGATAAATTGTCAAGTTGGCCTGCTTAACCGCCCTTTGTAATAACTCATTGACTTTTTCATTGAGGATGTCAAGGGAGTCATCTATATCCTTGTATCTTCCGTGGAAGCTATCAATTTCACTAGAGTAGACTTTTCCAAAAGGAAAACTGATTGCACCTAAAATTAAAATGAGTAGGGCCAGGGTCAAATTCTTTTGTGGTGTGATTGATAACGCTTTTTTCATTAGCGCCATCATATATTATATTTAAATCGGATTAAACAAGGCCGTAAATTCTACGGCCTTATTTCGTATTCAATAAGTCTGTCTTGCTGGGACACATCTTGATAACGAGTTGAAATCATTTGGAAGATAGATCCATCTTTTCCACCGAGTTCTGCAGGGTTTCTATAATTAAGAACTTCTCCACTTCTTCTATCTTCCCCAAATAGATTACTGAAAGGATTATCACTACTTTCGTTATTATTTCTGCGTACACGACTCAATCCAGAACCTCCGCCTAGTCTAAATCCTGAGCCTCCATCAAAGGTTGGTTCATTTCCAGCTGAGACAGGCCCTCCTGGGTTTGGGCGCCCTTCAGCGTCGTGTCCAGCAGCTCCACCACCGGCGGGTGCTGATGCTCCACCGACTCCAGCACCACCACCTCCACCGCCGCTTCCATCACCGTACTCTGCACTACCTGCTCCTGGGGTATTTCCAAGGCCACCTGACCCACCTCTTCCTGCGATAGATGAACCGACTAATGGATCTTGATTGCGGTCGAAGTCACGTCCTGATCCTCCGTCATATTCAAAGCCTGAGTCCATATCGTCATTTATTCTCGCACCACTGGTTCCACCACCAAATCCACCAAAGCTAAACTGGTCCCCATCGCGTATCACATTTTGCCTGCCTCCTGAGGTTGGAAGACACTCTGGAAGTGTTGGGTCATGCTCACAGGCCGTGAGCATCAAGTCGTCATAAACTACGGGGGGAGGTACTGGGTTAAAGTCTTCTACTCGATCTATGGCACCTCGAACTTGGTCTGCTTGTTTTTTTAACATATTTTGATGAGCGAGATTAAGTCCTGCCTGGACTGCTTGTTCCATCGTGAGGGCCATGACACTTTCTCTCGCTTGAGAGTTTAAAACTAAGAAGTTCAAACCGTGGCGTTGATAGACAGCATATCTACAAGCTTCTTCTTGAGTGGCCATACTTGCAATCTGCTCTTGTTTTTGTCTTTTGAGATCGGCCAAGCCCGCTTGAGTTTCAGGGTTGTGGATTTGCTCACCTTGAGCTCCATATTGAACTGTATTAAGAACTTGATGGAAATAATTTTTAGCTCGCTCTAAGTCATTTGCTAAGTTTGATTGCATACAAATATTGTAAACGTCCTCATGATCAGGTATTCCTCGGGCGAGAGTATAGAGCGTAGCCCCTTTAGCTCCGTGGAAAATGGCCCTTTGGAAGGTATGATCCGCGGCCTTTCTTAACTGCTCTTCTTGAGCTTGGAGTGCACCTGTTGTCGAAGCAGACTCGTCTTGCATAATTCTTTGGGTTGCTTTATTCATACTGTGGTCTTGATCTAAGACCTGATAACCTTGGAGACCTACATTGGCGATAAGTGCCGCATTGTAAGTGTTAACCACTTTTTTACACTGCTGATAATCTTTGGTTAGGACTCCCTGAGAACGACACACAATTTTACCGTCACCACTTTTGGTCGTGACACTATTTCGAGTTGTCATATCATCGTCTTCAAAGTTTTGACTGGGAAGCATGTGAAATAAACTCATGCAAAGTGTGACATTTCTGAATTTAGTTGCAAGAGCATTGTAGCCGTCCTCTATTGGCTTCAAGCAATTCTGGCTTGTCTGTTCTCCGTGAGTCGGGCGATTAAAATACCTTTTTATATCACCATGAGCTTTGATATAGGGAAGATGTGAGTTCGCAATTTCTGAGGCAAAACTTCGGAGAGGGTAGTCTCCACCGCCTTTTCTGTCTTGACCGGCCCAATCTAAACATTGATCAAATCGGCTGTGCCCTCCCCATTTCGCAGGGTTGCCAGAGAGTTGCTTTGACTCAAGAGGGTTAACTTGGATAGGGCATTGGTTTGCGTTGCCTGAGCCTGTGCTTTGCACCGTTGGTCTTTGAGCTGGCCGGTTGGAGTTTTCAAGAATCCCTCTATCAATATCTCTTTCTCTATCTGAAAGCTTGCCTCTATCAGTTAATACACTGCTTACATTTGAAAGAGTTCCTATGACAAAACTGTTATGATCTCCTCTGTCACTATCTGCAGTTGCAGCTCGTCGTAAGTTCTGAAGGTTTCCAATATCATTTGCGCGAGTCATTCTATCAATTGCATCGTCGCCGCATTTCGTGGCGCTACGCTCTGTGAGGCCTCCTTCGTCTTCGATGCATTGAGCAAAAACTCCATCATTGTTAAAAAATTGATAGGTTCCAGTGGAGGTCAAATCACTCGAGTAAGCTCGAGGAGCTTGCCCAAACAAAACCAGCACCGCTCCAGCAAGAGCAAATGATTTTAAGATATTTATTCGTTTGTGTTTCTTTTGCATCATACTTTTTTGGCCGTGTTAAAAATAAGTCTACTTTTATGCCTTTCTCTTTAATTATCGGTCATTTTCACTATTAACTTGATTTTAATTGTCGGTTTTAGCGGTTTAAGTATAATAATTGGACTAACTATTTGTTTTTACGTAGACTTTGTTGAGAGCGCAGATGTTGATACCTGCCAAAAAAATGGGCCATAAATATCTAAAATGAGGATAAGTCATATATGCCAAAGAAATTTGAACACACTCTCACGATTAAAGAAAAACATCTCGACACTTTTGGACATGTTAATAATGCGGTTTATTTAGAATTGTATGAGCAGGCGAGATGGGATTTTATTACAGAAGAGGGCTATGGATTAAACGAAGTCCAAAACTCTGGCCTAGGCCCCGTTATATTGGAGTTAAACCTAAAGTTTAAGGCCGAGATAAAAAATAGAGAAGAGATTAGAATTGAAAGTCAATTTAAAGAGTTGAAGAATCCACTTGTGATGGTTCTTTCGCAAAAAATGATTAATGCTCAAAATAAAGTTGCCTCAGAACTGGAGCTGACCGTAGGTATTATGGATCTTCGGAAAAGAAAACTAGTCCGCCCCCATATCAAGTGGTTAAAGGCCATTGGCCTAAGTGAAAAAGAAGTATCAGAGATTTTCAATACTAAGAGTGAAGTTTAAATTGAGATGAAATCCCTTTGGTGTATTTTTCAAGAATTGTATTGAGGTTCTTAAGAACAACTTCTCGAAGCTCCATACCTTTATAAATATCGCTTTTAATGAGATCCCGAAGCTTTCGCGCACCTTCATACTCAATAGTAGAAAGAAAAACCTTCGAGTAATAACAGTGACTAATATGCCAGGGTTCTGGCATTGTTGCGCCGTAATCTTGATCATAGGGGCGTGCAAAAAGCGCCTGGCCTGTCTTTTCATAAGTATTCATCCATGAGTTAAATAAATGAAAAATACCGGTCTGCGAATATTCGTCAGTGCAAAGATTAACTTGATAATTATTCTTATGCTCTTCCTTGTAATTTTTGAGTGCTGATAAGTTTACAATATCCAGATCTGTACCCCAGTGATGGCGACTTAGGCCGGGAAGTGCTGACCAGTTAAGGATAGTCCAAAGAAGTTTTTCTTCATTGTCTTTTACGGTCGCATACTCTAAGACCTGATCATTTCTATCACGTAGAAGACTTTCCCCTCGCGCTTTTTTGTTCCAGATCTGAAGCTGTCTTTCAAAAGATCGAAAGCTTGAAATTGGCCACGGAGAAAGGCCCTCATCATACTCTCTTGCTTGTTTGATAAAGATCTCCCAGTCTTCAAGAATCTTTGAATTCACGAATTGATCACTACCAAATTCTTTATAGTGGTCTGGAATTTGAATCCTGGTGAGGTGTTGGTCGTTAAGGCCTAGGAATTCTTCCCAAAGAGGAGTGTTTGAATGCATAAATAAACTCATAATAGTGACTTTAAACGAAAAAAAAGAATTGGTCTATTGGTGTTCTTGCTCGTCTGGGAAAAGACGTCGAAGTCCACTTGTGTTATAGCGATGGGTGATAATATTCCACAAGCTAGCCCCATCGTTGGTGACAATATCATCGTTTTTGTAATTGAAGTTTCTCTCTCCGGGAAAATCATCGACTCGTCCGGCACTTGAACGTCCAGAGTTGGAAAAGTTAAAATCGAAACCGCTATTTTTACTTTTACTCTTTTGAGCTTGATTAAGACCACGGCCGCCACTCAGACCTATATTGGAAGAGTTTGTTTCTGTTGATGCGGTTGACTCGCTTTCTGATTTATCTGTGGCCAGACCGAATGGGTCTAATCTTTGTGCAAAGGAGCTTAGCGGCGCTGCCCCTTCGTTCTTATACTGCATGGCCAACCTTTCAGGATTCATCTCAAGCGGCCCTTGACCATCTCTGGCCCTCTGTTGGTTGACTCGCTCTAAAATTTGATCGAGTCCACGTCTAACTCTTGCAGCTCTCTGTTCTAGGTCTGCGTGATTGAGTTCTCCGATTGACATTTCTCCACTTGCAAGTTTTTCCATGTCGCGCATATATTCATTTAGGCCAAGGCCTTGTGTGAGTCCTGTAAAATTATGAAGTTCTGCCGGAGCTTTATAACAGGCGTTTCTGCCTTGGTCGTCCCTCATGTTTCGACATTGGCAAGAAGGGTCATACTTACCAGTATAGAATAGACATCCTTTCTTTTCTGGAATATTGCCACCC
>SKIL01000142.1 GCA_007116425.1 Bacteriovoracaceae bacterium
CTTTACCAGAAGGTGCCGATGTCGAAAACGTAGAGGCTTCATATGAACATGGAGTTTTAAGCGTTATGATTCCAAAAAAAGCGAGTACTAGGCCGAAAAAAATTGAAGTAAAGGAAGGAATTACAAACTTCCTAAGAGCAGAAAAAGAGCAAGCCGATCAATAGAATCAAAGCAGGAGGTCCTATGGCCTCCTGCTTTTACATTTCTATATCAGTAAGAGAAAATCCATTAATCCAATTGCCAGCAACCTTCACCCCCCAATGTAAGTGAGGTGCAGTAGTACGGCCGGTATTCCCAGAAAGGCCAATAATCTTCCCCTTAGGTACGATATCACCTACTTCAACTTTTATTTCATTGAGATGACAGTACAGTGTAACAATTCCAAGTCCATGATCGATAATAACCGTAAGCCCATTAAAGAATAGATCCCCAGCAAATACTACTCGACCTCGATTTGAAGCTGGAATAGGTGTATCGTACCAAGCCCTAAAATCAATTCCATTATGCCAAGAAGAGACATTATCGTTAAAAACTCTCTCTCGTCCATATGTGCTTGTGATAACAGAGTTTAGAGGTCTTTTAAAAGGTTCTGTAAAATAAGACCTATGAACTTCAAGCTCTGAGTACACTCTTTCGAGCTCATCCCTTTCACTCTCCCATCTCTGCAAATCTTCATCAGAAAGTTCAACATGACGTCTATCAACATTCAAACGCTCACTTTCAAATTCATAAGGCCGAATGAGAACTTGCATAAATGGGTATGAATAAGATCGTTTTTGATCGTTTAAAGTAAATTGATAATAACAAGAAAAAACATCCTCATCATAATGGTAAGGAGCACTTAAGTACAAAGCGAGTTTGTCCCCTTTTCGTTTAAATCCAACTTCTTGTTCATTACAAAATATTTTTTTTGTAAAAAGCGCTGCAAGTTCAGGGTCTAGGTTTGGACGATTAATCAATACTCTTTCCATATGTCCTCTATCAACTTTACTGTGTTGCAATTCAAAGCCTTCACCAAAGTAAGCATGAAGTGGATCAAAGATATCTATTTCCTTATGATGTGCACAGGACGTGAAAAATAAAACAAGTGCTAAAAAGTTAATATATCTTAAAGTCATTTAACAGGCCCCTTTACTCTATTGTTGATTTCCTAGACTTTGCATATAGGTCAAAATAATTTCTGCTTTTTTTTCAAAAAAACTCTCTTCCAAAATCAACTGACGAACTTCAACTGGAAAATACAAAAACGATACAATATTTCGAATTAAAGATTCAAGATCTCCTGTTCCCTGCCCCAGATAAGAAAGAACTTCTTTTCTTTGACCAATAACTTGTAAAAGAAAGCCCATCAGTTCATCGTGTAAGCGTCTTGCATAATCCATATTCTGAATGGATTCGTTTCTTACAATCACTTCGGCCAGACAATAAGGAGTCTCTGTGACAACTTTTTGTATTTCAACCTTTTCTAAAATTTTCACATTTATATGATAGCGACCATCATCTAAGGATTCTAACAGTTCAACCTTTCCACTTCCCATGATCTTCTGAGGACGAAACATTGAAAGATTCTTAAATTGCGAGTCATTTTTTGAAACTCTATCTGATGCTTTTGATATGACTCCCGCAGGAATACAAAGCCCAACATTTTGTCCAGTTTCAAGCGAGTCCTCAACCATTTGGCGATAACGTGGTTCAAAAATATGCAAAGGAATATCTTGGCCAGGAAAGGCGACTAATCCGGGGATAGGGAATACTGCAATTGTTTTTTCTTTCATGACACTATATTGCAACTGAACTTTTTTATTAAAGTTTAGCTACAGTATACATAGATAGATGAGTAAAAACTACAGAAACCAGATAAATCGACAATTATAGATTTTCTTCTTCCCATGCAAGACAAGCAGTGACCGCCTCTTGAAATGGTTCATTATGAGCAATTAGAGTAGATCGATTTGCACCTCCAAAAATTGAACATCCAGCATGAGTGTGAACACCAATAATCTTTCCTGTCGCCTCATCAACAACGGCCGAACCAGAATTTCCACCTGTCGTATCGGCAACATGCCATAAAATATGGGTATCAAAATCAAAGTCTGTAATCTCTCCTGTATGAGTTTGCTGAGAGAAAGTTCTCACATCATCACCCGGAACAGCACCGTAACCTGTGATTCTTATAATATCACCTTCATTTGGAGCTTCAAAACTTACAGGTAAAAACCCTTGAACATCCCCGGCCAAAGATCCAGTCACTTGATTAGGAGCAAGTCTTAAAACAGCGTAATCTTTACCGACCCCTTTAAAAAAATGAACAATACTTTCAGAATCCACATTATAAATACTCTCAGGCGCTGGAATATTTATCTCCCCCTCTTCATTTCGAGTCACATCAGTATTAAAATGAATTTCTTCAAGTGAGCCTAAACAATGGCCAGCAGAAATAGCACATGTTCTACCAATCATGGTAATAGAACAGCCACCAAGACGGCCAAACCTTTGCGCCCGTCCGACCGTAGCGTCTTGAGACAATTCTCTTTCATCAACTAGGCCACAAATACTTTTTTGATTACGCTTAGAAAAAAAACCTTCTCCAAAAGAGTTATTAAAAACTAAAGACTCAACTTCATATATTTTATTTAAGTCTGGCTTAGCAAAAGTCACCGCTGACGGTAAAACTGCTAAAAGACAAAAAACTATTTTTAAACTTAAAGAAATTCTCACAACTCGCTCCACTTAATTTCAATGTTTTGGTTGATGGAATATAGGTAGCAAAAACAGATGTGAGAACTGACAAAATCTTACATGGTTTTGGTGTGAAATTTTTACAGAGTATATAAAAAACCCCATCTA
>SKIL01000337.1 GCA_007116425.1 Bacteriovoracaceae bacterium
AAATGAATGTATGTTGTGCGATATGGTTATCTGAAATTCAAAAACGATCTCTGAAACTTTGCTGTCAATCGTTGTCTTGAGTGATCACCCACCATCAAGATGCTAGAGCCGGATTTAGTCTTTGAGCTTAGGAATAATGATGTTTTTGAAGATTATGTAGGTCATGTCGCCTGTGTTGCTAGCGGAAAAAAAATTGGGGATAGGGTAGAAATGGGGTGGCCGACGGGACTCGAACCCGCGACAACCAGAATCACAATCTGGCGCTCTACCAACTGAACTACGGCCACCATTAATTTGAACGTTTGAATTTTATAAGGGAGTTGGGTGGCTTAGTCAATTAAAAGTCTTAATCTCTCTTGTTGTGCGGAGCGTTTCAATGTCGTTTTATTTAATCTTATTTTGACGAGAGGCTGCATCTGTTTATAATAGTTAAATAAACCTCAGTAATAGGCATATTAGGAGAATTTAATGAAAAATTTGCGAAATTGTTTACTAGGTCTCGCACTTCTAGGTCCAACGATGGCCATGGGCTCAATGGGATTGGGCGTTTCGTCTTACCCACTGATGCTAGATCGCAATATGCTCTCTGCGGAATTTACTGGGGTGACCTCTACTGGTGGTGGCGTTGGTTTACAGGCGCGTTATACACGAAAGTTTACTCCTGAATTAGTATTCGACGCTGGTGTTGGACTGTCTGGGGGAGAGAGATCAAATCGAATTTTTGCTGGAACTGATTTTGAGATTTTTCCAGACTATATGACTCAGCCACGAATTTCATTAAAAACAACTCTCTCTAATGAGAAGGAGTTTGGTACTCGAAATACAAAGCTTACCTTGGCGCCAACTGTTTCAAAAGGCTTTAGCTTTTGGGGTGAAGAGGCTTATCCGTATGTCGCAATTCCTTACGGACTAAGTTTAAATAGCGATACAAATACCTATCAAACGGTTGCCAATTTGAACTTGGGAATCGCAGGCCCAATTCCTGCTGATGGTTATCGCCATCTAACTGGAACAGTCGAAATGAATGTGGGCTTAAAAGATAGCTATAGCGGAATCTTTTTTGGCATTACCTATCCACTTTAATTAATGCAGTCGAAAATTATCTTTAGTGACTTTGATGGGACGTTAACTCTAGGAACTGATTTAACGTCTCATTTTTTTGAGATCATTCAATTACTTAATGAAAATGATATTCCTTTAGTTATTGTTACTGGTCGCTCTCAGGCCTGGGGTCACTTTCTTTTAACTCACTTTCCCCTATTACATGTCGTGACTGAAGGGGGTGGGGTTATCTCGCGAAGAAAAAATCTAGAGAGTCACTTGATCGAAGATCAATTTATGACGTCATTAAAAGATCGCAATAATCTCGAAAAAATTTCACAAGACCTTTTAAAAAAGTTTCCAAAATTAACGTTGTCTGCTGACTCTCAAGGACGCAAGGCCGATCGGGCCATAGAGTTAGAGGTTTTAAGCGAGTTAGAAATTTATGATGAGGTTGCTGACTTTTTAAAGAAGAGTGGAGCAAATGTTTCGAGAAGTAATGTTCACCTGAATTTTTGGACAGGTAAGATTAGCAAGTATACAACCACTAAGTATCTACTAGAGAATGATTTTAAACAGGTTTCTCTTGAGGAGTGTCTGTATTTTGGAGACTCTCTAAATGATGAGTCAATGTTTGAAAAGCTTCCATACACTATTGGAGTTAGTAATATTAATAATGTTCTAGACCAACTTAAGCATCGACCACATATCATTTTAGATGGAGTGGAAAATGCTGGACCTCGTGGTGTTCTAAATTACCTTAAAAAACAGTCAAAAGTTAAGTCGACTGATTAAAATAGGCTTCTATATTATTTTTTGCTTCTTGTTCAATGATAGAGATAAACTCATCAGCGTCTGTTAAAAGATTTTGAGAGATCCAGTCTTTGAAGTCTTTTGGAAGAGGTGCTGAGAATATCTTGTCTTCTTTTTGATAAGGAAATTTAAGCGCCATTGCATGAAGAGCATGTCTAGGCATTTCCATGAGTTGGTAATCTTCAGTTTTCTCAATCCGGTCCTTAAATCTTTGAAATAGAGGGTAGTCTCCCAGATAAAGCTTGTCTCCAACTAGGGGGATTCCAGATTCGGCAGCATGGACTCTAATTTGATGTTGTCGACCTGTTTGTGGAAAGGCCAGGCCAATTGTATAGGTTTCATCTGAAATAGTTTTAAAACTTTTTAAAATTATAAATTTTGTACGAGCTGATTTTCCTTGCTTTGAATTTTCTGGGTAAGATTTAATGACAACTCGCTTAAGACCTTCACCTTCCGGGCCTAGCCTCAAACGAACCTCAAAGTCTTGGCCAATCTCTTCTGGTGAGATTTTATTTTTTGCCATAAAAAGGTAGCATTTTTGAACGCGATCATTTTCAAAATTTGCTGTGAGCTCTTTTGCGGCAGTTGGATTTTTTGCCAAAAGAAGTACTCCCGAAGTCTCTCGATCCAGCCTGTGAATTGAGTGTACTGGATGGTCGTATATGGTCTCATAGTGTACAGTTGCACAATGAAAAAGGTGTCTACCTGTCGGATGCGTTGACATAAAAGCTGGCTTAGCACAAACGAGAAGGTCATCATCTTCGTAAAGTGTTTCAGGTTCCCACTCTAGCTCAATTCTTTCTCCCATCCAAAATTCATCTTCTATTTCAAGTAAGTCCTCACGCTTGGTTGTCATTGTAACTTTGTCACCGTGATTAACTTTGGTGTTCGGCCTGTGAACTCCTGGACGAGAATGAATGAGAATACTACCCGATTTAATTTTCTTTTTAATTTGCTCTCTTGACCAAGTTTCTAAAAATATCATTAGAAACT
>SKIL01000069.1 GCA_007116425.1 Bacteriovoracaceae bacterium
CATTTGGGATGATAACTCCTACCGAGAGTTTTATCCACATGGCACAAGTCATTGGCTTGGTATGGATGTTCATGACCCTTGTCCATACTTAAAAGTCCCAAGTCAAATCAAACCAAAAAATAAAACGAAAGAATTAAAAGAAATTGTGCTCGAAGAAGGCATGGTTTTCACGGTTGAGCCTGGACTCTATTTCGCTGATAATAAGAAGGGCGTTGGAAAATGGGGCGGAATTGGTATCCGCATAGAAGACGATATTTTGGTAACAAAAAATGGTCACGAAAACTTATCAATCGGAGCTCCAAAGAAAATAAAAGAGGTTGAAGAGGCCTGTTCTCAAGATTATAGGGATTATCTTATATGTTAAAACCAATTGGCCTATACTTTTTACTTTCAATCATTGGAACGACTTTCGCCAATACTGATCATCAGTTTTTTACAATGGCCCACTCGACTTGTGAGACACATATCTTTTATCAGTTTGATGGATTCAATGATCGAGACCAAGAAAACATGAAGCAAAGGGTTCAAAGCTCACTAGAACAAAAAGGCTTTAAAATAAATGTTCACGAATCGACCGATAATCGAGCACAAAGAGTTCTATCTGAAGAATTATATTTTGAAGTAAAAATGTCTCGTGAAGGCTGGTTATACAAGAACTGTCTACTCGATATGAAATTAAAAGAGGCCAGGTCTTCAGGTCGCACTCGCCAAGACAGGGTCCTACACAAGGCCGAAATAAACCGACAGTTTCCAAGAGTCACCTTCAAAGGCAACGAGAGATGTGTTCGCGCTATTTCAGATGCGCTTATTCATATACCTGTCTGTAGAGCTCGTTAATAGGTTCTTTTGGCAAGATAATCGAGTATAAACTCTACAGCTTCCCTACCTGATTGATGCATTTTTAAATCAGCTTTCTCTTCACTTAAGTTTCTACCTGTTTGCTTCTCGTAACTGGAGTGAAACTCGCGACAAATTTGATCTAAAAGCGATCGAGCAGATTCAAGGTGTTCACGTGCTTCTGAGCGAACCTCTGAAATAGAAAGTTCCAACTCTGACGGAAGACCTCTCTCTAGACGAGAAGTAACGATAGCTTGCAAGTTTTCACCGCTTTTAAATGAGCTAAACAATTCATGATCTTTTTCGAGCCATCTAAACACCACAGAGTTTACAATTCCATTTTCAAGATCAAGATACTGATCCTTAAAAGATTCACCTGTCTGTGAAAAGTCTAGAGCATCATCAATCATCTGAAAGGCAAGGCCTAAGTGATGGCCAAATAGCTTGGCCTGCTCACGAGACTGAGTAGGTAAATTTGCTAGAGTTGCAGGAGCAAGTGAGCACCAACTCATAACTGAAGACGTTTTTGCCAGAGCTATCTTTTCAATGATCTCACGCGAATATTCACGGTCTTCACTCGCATCTAATTGCAACCACTCACCAAGTGACAATTGATAGATCACATTGGCCATCTCTGAAACTAATTCTAAATTTCCGGCCTTTGTAAGTCCCATAATGACATCGGCGAGTAAATAGTCACCCGCCAAAACCGCTCTCTTATTAGATGATTCAGCATTAATAGAGGGCTTACCTCTTCTGGTCGTGGCCTGATCGATAACATCATCATGGGCCAAAGATGCAGCGTGGACCATTTCAATACTGGTTGCGTACAAGTGAGTCTGCTCTGTTGAAAGAAGAAAGGTCCTTCCAAACAGAAAGGTTAGAAGAGGTCGAAGACGCTTACCACCAATCAGGACTGTGCGGGCCAATAAGTCATCAATATCATGACGACAGCGCTCGGAACTGACCTTGAGCTCTAAATTTTCGACATGTTTTAAAATATCGCGAGGAATTCGATTAAAAAAAGCTTCTAACATTCTTTACTAAACCATTTTGAGATTATCCCAAATAATTAACACTTGCCCCAACCAAAGTAAATTAAATAAGTACTTAGATTTACACTAAAATTGTCACTGATTTGACCACATCTACACGGCCATGAATTCTTACTAGACCATCGTGCAAACGCTTGAAAGTCCATAGAAAAACAGCTAGATTGCATTCATAATTTAGCTCTATGCCCCAAAGACAAGGAAAAAGCATGAATCAGGCCGAAGGAAAACTCCAAAATAAGAAAGAGACACTGGATTCACGAAAACCAGAAAGCTATAAAATTTTTGATGATATCGCTGGAACCTATGATTTTCTAAATCGAATTCTCTCTTTTGGAATTGATGTTTATTGGCGAAAGAAAATGACAAAAAAGTTACCCCAAAGGAAAAACTTACAAGCATTGGACCTTGCAACGGGAACTGCAGATGTCGCACTAACATTATCTAAGCAACCACAAATTGCTCACGTCAAAGGCCTTGACCTCTCAAAAGAGATGATAGCAATTGGGCGCAAAAAAGTAGAAAAGGCCAATAAACGCGGTCTTATTTCATTAGATATTGGTGATGGAACGCAAATCGAAGCAGAAGATGAAAGCTTTGATGTGGCGACCATATCATTTGGCATTCGCAATTTTAGTGATCCTGATAAATCCCTACGAGACATTTATCGTGTACTTAAGCCTGAAGGACGACTACTTATTCTTGAGTTCTCATTGCCTAAAAACAGACTTGTTCGTGCCGTCTACTTTTTCTATTTTAGAAACCTTCTCCCTTGGATTGGCAATCTTGTCTCAAAGCATAAAGATGCCTACACATATCTAAACGAAAGTGTTGAGCACTTCCCCTACGGAAAAGAGTTTGCACAAAAAATGGAAAATGCAAATTTTAAAAATGTGACATACACACCACTAACTTTTGGAATTGCGACACTATACTGTGGAGACAAAAAGGATTCATAATGCAAGCATTTGATCGCCTTTACGACAAACTACTACAAGTAGAGAAAAGTACAGACCAAAGCTTTAAAGAAATCCATGTTTCAAAGAATGAGTTTGAATTTTATTGGTCCATGCTTTTCCAACATATTCATAGGTATGATGAAGTCTTTAGTTTTATTGACAGAGAAGGTTTTGAGCATCACGCCCTGCTTGGACTAGAGCTCGCGAATATGACCTCTCAACCCAAACTTGATGATCAAAAGCTTTGGGTTGGGGGTGAAAGGTTTGCAAAAATAAAAAAACCAGAACAATCGCAATGGAACAACTTTATCCCTCAAGATGAGAATTCTCAATACTTTGCCCCACTTTTTGGCCTTTATGCTTACCGTGGGAAATATACAATTTTTATTCAAGGTCACTTCGATAAAAGGTTTCCGAGTGTTGCTGACTTTTGCTCATACTTTCAAGACCCCAGTACTGATCAAGACCTTGTAGTTAGTCAAACAGACTTAAAAAGCTCTACTCTCAAGCCAGCTAATCATCATCCAAGCTTCGAAGAGTGGAAAAGAATGATCGAGACGGTACAGAAAAACTTTACAAATATTCCAAAAGTTGTACTTGCCAGATCATCAAGCTTTACGGATAAAAACACTGAAAGCTATCTGAACCATCCAAGTTCATTTTCCTATTTAATAGACTACCTCTACAAGAAAAACCATGAGCATAAAAACTTTTTTCTTTTCCTAAGACCACAGAGAGGATCGACATTTATTAGCATCACTCCAGAGAAATTATTCTCACTTAACCTTGGCCAAGAATTAAAACTGTCAATTGATGCTATTGCAGGAACGAGAAAACGTGATCTACTTGACCAAGAAAATGACGATAGGCTCGCCATCGAACTTGAATCAAATGAAAAAGAGCTAGCAGAGCACAGATTTGTTAAAAATGAAGTTATTCGATCACTCGACACGATAAAGGCCTCACTTGAAGACAAAGGAATACCTGAAACATCTATCTCAATGAAATCAGTATTTGAAGAAGACATCTTAAAGCTAAAACATGTCCAGCACCTTCATAGCCTATATGAAATGGATATTGCTCGAGAAAACTCTGAGCAAATTAATATTAGTGAGCTTAATCAACTCATTCTTTCAACTCTCCATCCAACTCCAGCTGTTGGCGGTCAACCAAAACAGGCCGCGATTGACCTGATAGAAGAACTTGAGAGCTCTGATCGAGGATTTTATGCAGCACCAGTTGGAATTATTTCTCCTGATTGCATACAATATACCGTCGCCATTCGAAGCGCATTGATTAATCAAAACAATATCAGCGTTTATGCAGGTGCCGGGATTGTCGAAGGTTCCGATGCTCTAGCAGAGTGGAAGGAAACAGAAAATAAAATGAAAAACTTTACAGAAGTCCTAGAAAACAGCATGGGCCACGCCATAGAAGTTGATAAAAAAGAGGATCACTTGATTGAAACAGAACACAATATCTAATTTGAAAGAATTTCAAATATTAGACGAAAATCTTAATTGGCTTTGGTCATCAATGATTATTGATGAACTTCTTGCCCATGGGGTTACCCACTACTATCTCTCTCCAGGGATGCGAAATGCTCCACTTATAGCCGCCCTTAATGCTAGAAAACAAAGCACGCCAGACCAGTTGGACTTTTTTGTCGTTATGGACGAACGATCTGCCGCTTTTCGCGCTATGGGGCACGCAAAAAAAACAGGTCGACCAGCAGTTTTAATTTGTACATCAGGCACAGCGCTGGCCAACTATATGCCTGCAGTTGTTGAAGCATGGAAAATTCGTCTACCAATGATTGTACTAAGTGCAGACAGACCACCTGAACTGAATGCTAGTGATGCCAACCAAACGATTATCCAGGATAATATTTACGGAAACTATGTGGCCGAATCGCTTAACCTGGGAGTTCCTACAGAGTCGATATCTCCCAGAGCGCTTCGAACGAGTGTCGCAAATATCGTCACTAGGGCCATGCGATCTGGGCCAAGTGGTCCTTCTCCAGTGCACCTAAACCTCTCGTTTCGTGAGCCCTTAGACGGTACCTCTCATGACAAAAATGAAACTCCTCTGATTTCTCACGAATACCTTGAAAAAGTAAAAGCTGATTGCAATTTCACAAAAAACTCTGAAAGTAAAAGGTCCACACATTACACAGAAAGTTACGCACAAGTTCCCAATGAAGTTTTAGAGCAAGTTGTAGAAAAATTAAATCAGGCCCAAAGGGCAATGTTTGTTCTAGGAGAACTCCCTCCCTGGATTGACCGTACACCAATTAGTGAAACACTTAAGAAGTTAAATATTCCACTCTTTTTAGACGTGGGAAGCTCATTAAAGTACGAGCATCAAATTCCCCATGGAGCACCAAGTTTCGATCACCCAGAAGTCTTTGAGCAATACCGCAAGTCCCCGCCTAAATTAATAATCCATCTCGGTGGAAGGATTGTGGCCAGACATTATTATGAATTATTAGCTCAATCCCCAGACATCTTTTTAATTAGTGTTAATGATTCATCAAGAAAAGAAGATCCTTCGCATCAAATACGAATGCGTTTGGTCGCCAGACCGGATATTTTTTGTGCTAACCTCAATAAGCTTTTAACCGACACAAAACCTCTTGAATTGGCAAAAAACTTTCAGTTTGAAGCCAGAGACTGGAAATCATTTATACAACAAAAATCAGCAATTATTGATGAGTCAAAACTCTCCTATCCAGTTATCTCTAAAACAACAATTGAAACAATACCTGAAGACTCTACCCTTTATTTAGGCAATAGCACTGTTATTCGCTCCTTTGATTCTTACGCAAGCGATAAGGTTTCAAAGCGACTCCATACTATAACTCATCGGGGCGCAAGTGGAATTGAAGGCTTCGTTTCTGCAGCAATCGGCCACACCGAAACAAAATTTTTCCTTGGAGATAACTCGCCAACAACATTAGTCCTTGGTGACGTTTCTGCAATTCATGACCTCAATGCCTTTATTGAACTAAAAAATAAAAAAATCCCTTTAATTATCGTTATTGTGAATAATCAAGGTGGAGGGATCTTTACATTATTGCCAATGAAAAAAGATGAACATCTCATAAAGTCAATGCTTAGCCCACATGACTTCGATTTTCACCCTTTAATTAATGGATTAGGGGTCACCTATTTAAAAGCACAAACACGTGATCAATATATCGACTCCTACAAACAAGCACTTCAAAAAAGTATGAGTGAACAAGCCCCAATAGTTATTGAAGCATGCTTTAATCACGAAGATAATCGTGAAGTATATAAAAAATTGCGCACGATTCGATTAAATTAGGCCAATCAATGAAAACAAGTCAGCAATATTCAACACTACAAGCATGGATGCTGGCGACTCGCCCGAAAACACTTTTCGCTGGTATCTCACCAGTTTTTCTAGGTATTGCTTTGGCCTATTACTTTACTCAAAATTTTAATTTATTAATTGCTCTCCTTTCACTCGTTTGTGTAGTTCTTATGCAAATTGGAACAAATCTAGTTAACGATTATTTTGACGCTGCTGATGGAATTGACGATGAAGCTCGGCTTGGGCCAAAACGCTCAATTCACTTAGGACTTCTCGAGGCCAAGCAAGTCAAACGAGGATACCAAATCTGTTTTGTTCTGGCCTTTTTTATCGGTCTTTACCTGATTTTCACGGGCGGGGGCCTCATTATTGCGGCGATTGGATTATCTTCATTGCTCATGGCCTATCTCTACACTGGTGGCCCTTTTCCTCTATCACGTTACGCTTTAGGAGAAGTAAGTGCAGCATTTTTTTTCGGCCCCATCGCTGTTTGGGGAAGTGCATACCTTCAAGCTCCAGATGCGAGTGAAATAATGAGCTTGTCTCATTTTTTATACGGCCTAGGAGCAGGTTGGGTTTCGGCCGCCATAATGGCGATTAATAATCTCAGAGATAGACAGAGCGATAACAGTAAGAATAAATACACCTTGGCCGTCTTTTTAGGTGAAAGCAAGGCCCGTCTCTTGGTCATTCTATTTATATTATTATCGGCGATGTGGAACCTTTTTTACGCATTTTCTTGGCAAAACTATGGCCTTTTAATCTCTCTTATTGCGACTATTTTATTTTTTAAAAACTGGGTATTCATTCTTCGAGCTCCAATTGAACATAAAATGAATATGGCCCTGGGTAAGACAGGAATGTATTTATTTGTTTGTGCACTCCTTACCAGCGCGGCGTTTATCGCTGGAGCATAGATGTTTGATTTAGCACAAAAAGAGATTCTCGACATTTCAAAGTGGAAGTACTCACTTCAAGTAAAAAAATATATCTCACCTATCACCTTTCGAGGACCTTATCACCGTGGCCCGGTTACTCCGTCTTCTGAGCGCAAAGTTTATCACATTCAATTCCTCAATAATGAAAACCTTCAGTTAGAACTAGGTCCACTCGAAAACTTTTCACCTGAAAGCTTAGAGGAGGCAAAAGAGCAATTCATAGCAACGCTTTACAAGCTTAAATGGAAAGAAGGTAGTGACCTCAATCACTTTCTTGGGCCAGAACTACAAAAAAATCTCTATCCAAGTGTTGCTAATGCATTAGGGCAATTATGGCTTGCACTCTCAACTCCAAACGAAAAATTAAAAAATCACCATAAGAGAGTCAAGAATATACAGTCCAATCAACTCATAACAAATCTTGATGAGCATACAAATAGGGATGAACACATTCATCAAGTTTATAAAATAAAAATTTCATCAGCAAAAAATGGAACCTCTATTGCCTCCCAAGTAAAAAACATTCACACCCTTTTTAAAAACTCTAATGTTCTTCTTCGCCTAGACGCCAACCGAGCACTAGGGCCACAGGAGTTACAAGACTTTTGGGAAGAATTAGGCAAGGCCAATTTAGCATCTAAAGTTGAATACTTTGAAGAACCTCTTGGAAGCTATTCTCAAATGCTTGAACTTTCGGCTTCAATTCCAATCGCTATTGATGAAAGTTTTGATATATGGTTTCAAAATCGTGAAGATACTTTCAAGGCGATTGTTTTTAAGCCAACTCTCCATTCTGGACTGATCTCACTCAATGGCCTCAAATCAGATTTGCCTATAGTTATAAGTAGTTCCTTTGATCTCAACTGGGGTCAATTTTGGAACAGAGAAATTATTGATAAACTCCCCTGTTTAGATCTTACCCCATCGGCCTTGCATGGACTCAATACCGACCAATTCTTTGTTTCCTCTGTTTAGCTCTTCAGCAATCAAATGAAGTGGAAAAATATTCTGTCTATTATGACGAGAAAGCAAATCACTTTACTCCATCCCACCTTAGGCCGATAAGTCATACGCCTACTAATATGAAAAAGTGGAGAACTTATGTCTACTACAAAACTCATCCCTCTAGCTTTCAGTCTTTTTCTGATTGCAGGTCTTTCCTCTTGTTCTCACTATGGGAATAAAAGCTGTTCAGTCAAAACAGCAAGTGTTCAATGTAAAGAATGCAAGGAATGCAGTGATTGCAATGACTGCAAAGAATGTAGTGAATGTCCCAGTAGAACAACAGCATCTGATAAAAAAGAGAGAAACTGCGACTCAAAAAGTTGTGACCTCTAAGTCAATAGGTAAAGACGAACAATATCTCGACGGCCACATTAATGAGGCCACCTGTGCTATAATGAATTTCAAGGGGGGTAACATGAAGTTACAAATCCAAAAATTTTTTTCATTTCTTACTTGTTTTCTCTTTATAATGACCGTTTCGGCCGCTTGCTCATCTCAGGGGATTGACCGCTCAGTCGCTGGTGCTGATTGTGATGAAGTTTACTTTGTTGACAACGAAAACTTCTTTGAAAATTACGAGCAGTGTCGAGAAAAAGAATAGACCAACCCATAGGGGTAATCCTTCAATTTATTGAGATTACCCCTCTAAAACCCTTCCAACTCCACAAACAGTATTTAACTCCCCGTAATTCCATTATTTTTTTAGCAAACTAACTCAATCTTAAAGGTCTTATCCCTTTCCTTATCCCTATTTTTTTGATAATCCCTATCCAATCTCAATATATGTCTCGTACCCTGGTGGAGAAATGCTGATGACAGTTCTTAGATGCGAAGGTCTTATGGCCAAAGCAGATCGATTTTTTAAGTTTCAATCGTCCTTTCATTGGCAAAAATTTCTATCCCTCTCAATTCTATGCTTCCTTCTTATTTACTCTCCAAAAAATCATGCTCAAGGCCTAAATGCAGACCTCAGAGGTTTTTTGGCCCTAGATCTTTTTAGTCTACAAAAGATCGAAGGGCGCAGACAGACGGCCGAAATGGGAGTTGGTTTTTTTGATATAAAACTATATGCCGACTATGAAGATTTTCATATGCGAGTAAAACTCGACTTAGGGAATAATATTCAATACGAGAGAAACCCTAATCGAGACCTTTCAACAAACTTTCTTGAAGAGCTTCTTATCAGTTGGAGACCTAAATATCACAGCCAAATCATGTTTGGTAAAGGCCGAGTTCCTTTTCACCAAAGACGTTATGGAGTTATCAATTCAAGTTATATTAGTGGTGGGTCTATGCTCGGCACACGTCACAGCTTTCGCGACCAAAAGAGAAAAATTCTTCTTACCTATCGCTATGGTGCCTTCTCAAAGCGTTTTTTCAACCATCTCACATTTTTTGGTGACAGTCGCCAGCCGCAATTAGATCGAGACTTTCCAGACCAGCCAAGACTTGGCCGCGACTTCGACGAGATTAATTATCGCCAGTCAGATAGCTTTAATACCAAGAATGAAATTGGGATTGCGAACCGCTTTGAATACCTCCCATTTAGAGGAATGCAAGTGGCCGTGGCCGGTCTTTGGCATCGAAGAAATATTGACCCAACTCCTACCTATGCCTTTGATTTCAGTACTCGCTATAGCACGCGACAGTTTCAATTTTACGCAGAATATGTTTACGCTTTCGTCTCGACCCACCCTAACGACCGATTTGCAGCTGAAAAGCAATATGAACAAATTGGCCAAATTGGTGGTGAATACCGCTTTAATCGCGACTGGAGTTTTATGGTCAATATAGAGCGGGCCTGGGTCAACAGTCAAAGTCATGACCGAAATAACTTCCCAAACTTTAGAGATTGTGAAGACGATAACAGAGATCCCATTCCTGGGTGCTTCGCTTACGGACAAAGCCGATTTAATGATGGAAGCAAAGAAAAAATTGAAACCCACAAAATTGAAATGGGGCTCAAGCGGCGTTGGGGAAGAAGCCTGCAAATTACTGGCGGGGTAATGGCCGAACAGCAAAAGAGAACATTTGATAGTGAACGAATTATTCGATCAAATGCTTACGAATTAGGCTTTAGTCTGGCCCTTTGGTACTAGACTTTTGAACCCACTCGAAACTGCCCCACTATCGTGGGGCTGATTTTATATTTTACCTCTAAATTTTACAGCTTTTTTGATCTGTTTTGGGTGCTTTACTTGGGATGCACAACTTTATCACAGTTGATTATGCGCCAGGGCCGGCCACAAAGAGGACAAAGAGGTCCTGATAAACCTTTGGAAATTCAATAACCCCACTGTAGTGGGGCAGTTTCATCACACTTTATAGAAACGCTTAGCAAAAAAACGCCCTCTGACAGTCGTGATTGAAGCTGACAGAGGGCATTAAAAACATATCGTGATCTTTTAACGTAAGTGGTGAAGCTCTCCGTTTCCAGAAACGTGGAACCTTTCTGAACTGTTTATCTCTCGAAGAACTGAACTTGAATTAAAATTAATCTGTAGTGTTGCACCTGCAATAGGATCCTCTAAAGTCCCTC
>SKIL01000386.1 GCA_007116425.1 Bacteriovoracaceae bacterium
ATCCTAAACATCCGTTCTATCAGCATGCCGAAGTAAAGGCGTTTATAGCTGAGAGAAAAAGTGATGGACGATCATTAGGAAGAATTTTAGCAATTGAGAACCAGCGATACAATCAATTCAACCAGGCCAACGTCGGTTTTTTTGGTTTCTATGAATGTATTGAGGATCATGAGGTCAGCACATCTTTGCTTCAGGCCGCAGAAGATTTTTGCCTTGAAAGAGGCCTTAATCAAATAGTCGGACCTGTGAACCCTTCAACGAACTATGAAGCTGGACTCTTAATAGAAGGAAATGACGATCCTCCTCAAATCATGATGACCTATAATCCAAAATACTACCATTCTCAGCTAGAACAGTTTGGACTAGTAAAAGCAAAAGACCTCTTGGCCTATAAATTCGTTGTAGATCAAGGAATGCCTGAGGTGATCCACAAGGTGGCCAGTCGAGTTGAGAACTCTAAGGGTGTGACCTATAGAAGTGTCAGCAAAAAAAGTTGGGACGAGGACATAAAAACTATTCAAAATATTTATAATCAGGCCTGGGAGAAAAACTGGGGCTTTGTTCCCATGACAGATGAAGAATTTACTCAAATGGGCAAAGAAATGAAAATGATTCTAGATACTCGGTATGCCCTCATAGCAGAAGTTAACGGAGAAGCAGCTGGTTTTATTTTAACTCTTCCCGATATCAATCAAATCTTACAGCGCATTCCCTCAGGAAAGCTCTTGCCTACTGGTATTTTCAAATTATTATTTGGAACAAAGTCTATTAATCGCACGCGAACTCTCACTCTTGGTGTACTAGAAAAGTATCGGCGAATGGGTCTTGAGACTTGCCTGTACCTCAATTCATGGAAAGTAGCAAAGTCGTCGGGTATGAAAGAGGCCGAGTTTAGTTGGATTCTAGAAGATAATGAGCTCATGAATAGACCAATTAAGAAAATGGGCGCAACTCCTTACAAGACCTATCGCCTATTTAAGAAAGATATATAAAATAACTATGAAGATACTCATAACAGGATCAACTGGATTTCTAGGCTCACATCTTTGCCACAGGCTCACAGAGCTTGGACACGAAGTTTTCTCTCTATATCGCAGTCAAAATAAGTTCCAGGATTTTCAAATCACAGGGACACCGATAAAAGGAGAGCTTAACTCAGATGCTCCCAACCTATGGATTCGCGAACTACCTCAAGACATCGACGTCATCATTCACACAGCTGGACTCGTACATGCGTTCAACCCAAAACAATTTTATGAAGTTAACCATAGGGCCAGTGTTCAATTGATAAATGACTTAAAAGAGCATTGCCAAAAAGAAGTTCACTTTTGTTTAATTTCTTCTTTGGCCGCAGCAGGGCCGGCAAATAAAAACCAACCAGTCAGTGAGTATGGGCGATCTAAGCTTATGGCCGAGCAGGCGCTTGAACAACAAGCACCAAAGACTTGGCGCCAGTCAATTATCCGCCCCCCCATGATTATAGGGCCTCACGACCCGGCGATGGCAGATGTCTTTAAAATGGTCAAACAAAAACTTGTTTTAATTCCAGGTCGTCATGGAAATCTATCAAATTATAGCTTTGTCGCAGTATATGACTTGGTTGAATACATTATTTTTTTACTTGAGAACGACTGTTCTCATAATCTCTCGCCAATTTATTATAGCGCTCACCCAAAAGTTATCACTTACGGAGAGCTTATAAATACAATCCAAAAGGCGTTAAATATTACACAGGTAAAAACCCTTTTTGTCCCAAGGCCTATCTTAAAAGTGGCCTCTCAAATTGGGTTTCTTCTTTCAAAGTTTAATGCAAATACTCCAATAAGACTGACACCTGATAAATACAACGAAATTATTCAATCCGATTGGACTGGCCCATCCACAGACATTTCATCAGATCACGCTGAGTCATTTCAATACCAATGGGACCTCGATTCTATTGTTGAAAAAACGGCCAAAGATTATATTCAAAGGAATTGGATCTAGAAGTCCCAAGAAACCATTGGTCCAAGAGTCCCATTATATGAAGTCAGCCCAACATGAATATTGCGCTCAAAGACTCTCTGGTAAAAGGGATGATTTCCAGAGTAATTATTTGCATACCTCACACCCTCTGATGCAAAGGCCGTTAAAAAGAAAGCTCCGACCACGTCTGAAAGATAGTGTTTACCATCTCGCACTCTTTGCTGAGAGGCCATCACAGTCAGGCCAAATGGAATGATTGACCAGGCCGGGCCATAAAACTGAAGTGTTTTAAAAAACAAAGTCGTATACGGCATCACATGGCCTGAAGGAAAAGAAGAGTCGCCACGAAATGTCGTTTCCCAAAAATTAAGATTTTCATCCGCAACTGGCCTTTCATGAATGTCAATAAAACTAATTAAAGCACTCTCACCTAAAGTTAAATACAAAGTTGCAAAATACTCCATTGCGAACTGTGCAAGGTGATTATCATTCGTATGTGCGGCCCAAGCATACGCTCCCAAACTAATGATCGGAAAATTAAGAGGAACTCCCATCTCTCCAACAAAGTCGACGTGCCCACGCAGCTTCATTCTTTGTGCTCGCTCGGAGTTGTTCTTATCATTTTCAAAGGCGTACCAAGTGGCACCGATTGCAGGTGGAAGATAATATAAATTGTTTTTTACCTGGAATTGCTTATAAAAACCCTCAAAAATGAGGCCAAAGCTTCTCCAAGCATCATCCCAAGCACTACGATTCCATGAATCAACTGAATCTAACTCTGAGGCCCGAACCTCAAAACTTAAGCAACTAAAAAAAATCGTACTCGCACATAGAAACAGTCGTAACTTTCGATAAAACATATCAATGAA
>SKIL01000269.1 GCA_007116425.1 Bacteriovoracaceae bacterium
ATTAATAATGCGAAAAAAAGAATTTGGATCACATCTCCTTATTTTGTATTGGATAAGTCGATAGTTTCGGCCCTGACTCTGGCGGTACTTCGAGGTGTTGATGTGAGAGTTTTGTTACCTGAAAAGTTTGACTCTCGGTTGATTCAGTTTGCTAGTGAAAGTTATATTGAAGAATGCCTTAAGTACGGGGTCAAAATTTATCGCTATACCCCGGCCTTTATGCATCAAAAGGTTGTTTTAGTCGATGAAGACAAGACGGTTATAGGGACTGCAAATTTTGATAATCGATCCTTTCATTTAAATTTTGAGATATCAATTTTTTCTATATCTCATAGGTTTACTGCCGAAGTTGAAGAGATGTTATCAGAAGACTTTATGCACTCTTACGAAATGAAGCCCATAGATTTTGAAAATACGCCTTTTTATAAGCGTTTCTTATATCGGCTTGCATCTTTGTTTTCTCCCGTTCTGTAGTTTAAGGTTTATTTAGATGAAATTAAGAATTATCTCTTACAATATTCATAAAGGTTTTAATTTTTCGAACGCTCAATTTATTCTTCGAGAACTAAAAGAGATGTTAAGGGAAAGAAAGGCAGATATTCTTTTTTTACAAGAAGTTATCGGTAAGAATGAAAAACACGAAAAAAATTTAAAAGCATGGCCATCTGAAGGACAGTTTGAATATTTAGCGGATACGGTTTGGACTCATTACTCTTATGGTAGAAATGCTGTAAAGGAAGGGCATCATCACGGTAATGCTATCTTAAGCCAATACCCCATACTTTTTTATGAGAATATCAATATCTCAACCAATCGTTTTGAGCAAAGAGGTCTACTTCATTGTGTAATAGAAGTTAAGGGCTTTAAGATTGATTTATTTAATATTCATATGAACCTGACCGGTCGAGGTCGAAAGGCACAACTACCGTTCATTCAAAATCGTGGACATTTTCACCGAATGGGTGATGCATTAATATTTGCTGGCGATTTTAATGACTGGACAGGGGAGTTAACCAGGCACGTTGAAGCGGATCTTAATGTGGGTGAAGCTTTTAAAGTTTTAAAGGGAAGATATGCTAGGAGTTATCCTAGCTTTTTTCCTCTTTTAAGTCTGGATCGTGTTTTTTATCAGAACTTGAAAGTTCTTAATGCCCAGGTTTTAAAACATGGGCATTGGAAAAAACTTTCTGATCACCTACCGTTAGAGGTAGACTTTGAAATATTGCTTTGAGTTATAATTCACCTCTTAGAAAGTGGCATACTTGCCGAGATGGATTTTTAAGAAAGTACTTTTGGTGATATTCTTCGGCCGGCCAAAATTTTTGTTCTTGAGTAAGCTCAGTTACAATAGGACGACTAAAAACATTGCGTTCAGTTAAGTTTTTTATAAAAGCTTCCGCTTCATTTTTTTGCTCTAATGATGTGTAAAAGATTACTGACCTGTATTGAGTTCCAAGGTCTACACCTTGACGATTCAATGTTGTCGGGTCGTGCATTCTGAAAAAAAGGTCAAGAATCTCTTTATAACTAATTTTCTCGGAGTCATATTTAATTTCTACAACTTCGGCATGTCCTGAGTCACCTCGGCAAATATCTTCATAAGTTGGACTGTCGAGATGACCTCCAGAATATCCTACTTGAGTATTTAAAACGCCCGGAGTTTCAAGGAATAGGTGTTCGATCCCCCAAAAACATCCTCCTCCTAAAATTGCACGTGAACTCTCTGTGTTCATTTATCTACCTCTTAACCTTTTCTTTTTGCCAGTTAATTAGTGGGGTAAAAATAGTATCAATCTTTTCTCCATCGTAGGGAATGGCCTCCATATTGCCTGATAAAAGCTCTAGCCCTGAAGTTACGAAAACAGGCGATATAAAACTCTCAAATGTAGGGTACTCCCGAATAAATGCCATCTCTTCGATTGGATTTTCTAAATTTAAAAGCGCGCAATAAAAGTTACCACTTCCTCTTCGCATTGGAATTCGAGCACTGTAAAAGCTGAGTTTTTCTAACTCTTTTTTTAATTGCTTCTGTCTTAATTCTACTTCCTCAGAGTAATCATTATAGTTAAGAGCATGGAAAACTATTTCAATCCCAAATCTTTCCTGGTCATTAGGGTCGATCGCCAAAAGGGCCATCGCATTTTCAGGGTCTGTCATCATATATTTTTTTGTCATTTTATCAAAAAGGGGTATGAATAAAACTTCTTCACATAAAATGAACGGAAACTCTTCACCCTCTTCTTTCCAGAGAATAGGGTTAATTTTTATACTTTGAACTTCTTCGCTATTGGCCAAGCACTCAACTAAGTCTCCAAGCATATAGACTTGAGTATGAACTTCTTTGGTAAGAATTGAGTCAAATTCTGATTTTAAGATTTCTGTCTGATTGTAAGATCGCGACATCTTACGTGTTTGTTGAGTATCGGTAAAAACTAAAAAGCTTGCAACGTCATCGGGATGGGCCTTGTGTTTTTTAGGTTTGCCTTCCTCGTCGACAAAAACAGTTACGAGGTCATAAAAACTCAAGGTTTTGTAGGAGTGGCGATAAGAAGGTGAAATCATGGTTAAGATCTGTGTTTTGAGCTTTTCCCAGTTTTTCATTTGCTTAAAGTCTTCGGGGCTTCGATTAAACATGTCTTATCTCCCTTTGTTTTTCAGAGTAATCTCACGATTTCAAAGCTTTAACAATATATGCTCCTCGATTTTTGGATGTTTAACTTTTCTTTAAGTTTGCTTGATAGTCTTGTGCTATCGCAGGATAGATGCAATAGGTTTGATTTATGGTTTAGGCTGTTCGATAATATTAGAAT
>SKIL01000297.1 GCA_007116425.1 Bacteriovoracaceae bacterium
ATTTTTCTCCATGGCCTCTTAATGACGACTTTCAAGTTAATCGTGATGCCAAAGTTCGATTATTTAACCGCAACTTATTTCAGGACAGTCCCCACTTGTTTTTGTTTGGGGAAGCCGCTGCATACTATGACGGCGGGAAAAGAAGTTGGGTCGGAAAAGATTTAATAGAAAATGAACTCGTCACTCTCCCGTGGATGGACTTTCAGTTAAGATTAACCAATCACGAGCCAAGGCTCATGCCTAGAAGTGCCCCACGCTACGCTCGCCCCATAATGGAGGAAGGTGTAGTTGTTGCAAATGACCAGCAAGCACTTCTAGTTGAAGTTGAAGGCCAACAATATTGGGTGACTGACATGAGGCCCGTTACCCTTTTAATACGAGGAAGAAAAGTAACGATTGAAGTTGGAAAAAAAGCTCTAACTCTCCCGTTTGAATTTGTTCTTACTAAGTTCCACATGGATACCAACCCAGGAACAACTACTGCCGCCAGTTTTGAAAGCTTTGTTCGTCTTTTTACTTCAGACGGACCTGAGGAGCACCATATCTACATGAATAACCCTCTAAAGTTTCAAAACTTTACCTTCTATCAAGCTTCTTACTCTGAAAATGCAGATGGAAGCTATAGCTCAACTTTAAGTGCCAACGTCGACCAAGGTCGGCCCTTTAAATATTTCGGTTCATTAATGGTTGTCGTCGGCTCTATGTGGCACTACGCCCTCAATAGAAAAAGACACTTTCGAAAAACATCTAAACGTAACGAAGAAGATGACTACTCTAAAAGCTTTACAAGTCAGGCACATAAAACAGAATTGTCAGATTTTAAGGTAGAATATAGTCAATCTGATTCATCTTCAGGAGTAAAATCGTGAAAAAATATATATTAAATATTCTTAAGTTCAGTTTCTGTATTCAGTTTATCCTCATCAGCTCAGCCCTCTTTTCTCCGAATACTGCAGTGGCCGAAAGTCGTCAGACATACTTTTGCAATGACGGACTTGGAAAGATTCCCATCCAACAGGGTGGTCGTGTAAAGCCATTGTATGTACATGCTAGAGAGGTTCTTCACTATCTTATCGGCAGTCGCTCCTACCAAGAACTCTCTGCTGTTGAAACTTATTGTGTGAAGAGCTTGGAGGGTATGGGATTAGAAAATGATATTACCCTATATGCCCCAGTTGAACATATTGACATAAGGGAGTTAATTGGACTCGAAGATGGAGAAAGAATTGCTTATCCGGATCTCGCCCAACACAGAGATATATTGATCGCTGAATGGCGAGCAATTGACTTAAATACCCCTTACAAAAAGGCCCTTGGGGGAATTCTCAATAGAATCGATCTCTATCAAGACATTGTAAACGGAAGAAACTGGTTCCTTCCTGAAATGACAGCAACAGAAGCCCATTGGGTTCCTCTCACATCTTTTTTGACTGAACAAAAAATTATCGATGCTCGCCAACACAGCGACGACCCGTTTAACTTTGTTATGCTGCAAGCAAATGAGAGATACGAGCAAGTCGTTGGGACAATACACAGCCTTGAATATACATACGCTAAAATGAGGCTACCCACAGTTGCCATGATTATTACCCTTATTGGTCTTGCCGCCTTAACAGTTAGCAAAGGTTTTAAAATAGGTCTTAGCTTTGCGGTTCTCAGTGTTATCATCCAAACAGTTTATATAACTTTGAGAATTATTATTTCAGGTCGTGCTCCGATTACAAATATGTATGAGACAGTCATTTTTAGTGGATATGCGGCGCTAATCCTGAGCATGATTATTGGCTACTACCGAAGAGAAAAACTGCTAGTTTATGTCGGTATGATGTACAGTATGATGACTCTTTTGATGATCAACTTTGCCCATGGAATGCTCTCTCCTTCTATTGGACCACTTGTTCCAGTTTTGAGAGATAACTTTTGGCTTTCAACACATGTAACAACAATTATCATCGCCTACGGTGCATTCGCACTCAGTTGGGTCCTTGCAAATATTATTCTCTTTAAAAGAAAATTTAGTACCGTCGACCCAGCAGAAGAAAGCTATGTATGCGACCTTATCTACACCTGCCTAAAATATGGAAATATCTTGCTCTTTGCAGGAATTATTCTCGGTGGAGTCTGGGCCGACTACTCTTGGGGTCGCTTCTGGGGATGGGACCCAAAAGAAACGTGGTCACTCATTGTCTTTACTATCTACATGGCGATTATCCATGGGAAGTATACATCTTGGATTAAGAACGCAAGATTCATCCCTCTAGTTGCTGGTGCTTTCATGAGTGTGATGATGGCCTGGTTTGGTGTGAATTATATTCTCGCGACAGGACTCCATTCATACGGTTTTAGCGAAGGTGGAGCAATCTTCCTGGGAAGCTTTTTCGCTATACAAACAATTTACCTCATCTTTACTTGGCCTCGTGACAACAATAAAGATGGTGGAAATGGTGGCCAAAACTCAAAGAATATTGAGAATGCTCCAGCTTAAAAATAAATTTTTAAACTCTCTACTCAACAGGGCCTTGAAAGTATTTTCAATGGCCTTGTTTGCCTTCTTAATGTTTACCTTATACCAAGTAATTTCAAACTATATTAGGCCCGTTGAAGTCGATAAAGACATAGCTCAATCTGAAGCAAAAGTTATTGGTATAGATGTTAGATCTGGATGGGAAAGAAATCTTAACCCTGCGGCAGGTTCAATTGGAATCAGTCGTAGACAACTTAGAGAGATTTTACCGGCTGAGCTTGCGCAGAAGAATGTTTCAATAAAAATCTTTTGTGAAGCCGGCCCGAGAGCGCAGCAGGCGAAAAGAGTCCTAAAAGAGATGGGTTTTAAAGACGTTGAGAATATTAGAACCTGGAGGCATTGGAATAAGGCTTCCGAACACTATGAGCTCTTTGACCTACAAGGCCTAAGTCAGAATGACCAAAGCATCCTCTTACAAAGACTTCAATAAAAAAGAAAGTTGTCATGTCAGAAACACTATCAATATTTGAATTTATTACTGAATACGAACCTGGCATTAGACTGACAATTTTTATTTCAATTCTTCTTATTATGAGTACCTGGGAGATTCTATCTCCAAAAAGACAACTAAGCGTTTCAAAAGCAAAGCGCTGGTCTCATAACTTCTCTCTTATTGTTTTAAATACCTTAGTTTTAAGACTTATTTTTCCAACAGCAGCTGTCGGTGCAGCAGCTTGGGCCGCCCATGAAAATATTGGTCTTTTAAATCAAGATATATTCGTCCAACTCTCACAAAATATAAGCTTTGAAATTTTGATCCTGATTCTCTCTGTCATCTTTATGGATTTTGTGATTTGGGCGCAGCATCTTATTTTTCACAAGGTTCCTTTTTTATGGCGAATCCATGAAATGCATCATGCAGACTTAGATATTGATCTCACAACGGGACTGCGGTTTCATCCAATAGAGATACTTCTTTCGATGGGTATAAAAATCAGCATGATTTTTATTTTTGGCCTCTCTGTTTTAACGGTCATCATTTTTGAAATTATTTTAAATACGTTGGCCGTTTTTAATCACTCAAATATTGCCATTAAACCTCAAATTGATCGCGTTTTAAGAAAAATTATTGTGACTCCAGATATGCACCGAGTTCATCACTCATGGCTCAAGCATGAAACCAACTCAAATTATGGTTTCAATCTCTCTTTATGGGACTACCTATTTCAGACCTATCGAGATCAACCAAAAGAGGGACATGAGAAAATGACGATCGGAACCGAGAATTTTAGAGAAAAAGAGTGGTCAAGAATAGATAAAATGATAATGATTCCTTTTATCCGTCGTAAGTCTTAAAAAAAGACCCCTCTAATGATTTAGAGGGGCCCCACATGTTTTAATCAAAAATTAATAATGAATCAAATGGGTTTAAATATTGAACCATGAGACGCTCTTTCATGAGTCTGTCTCCTTGTACTTCAAAATGAGCAAACAAGGCCCCTTCTGTAAGTTTCTGAGACTGATAGAATGACTTAAAGTAACTTTGGGCAATATCTTTCATAAACTGCGGGATAGGCAAGAAGCTCGTACCAAGGCCACCTAACTGGAGTAAAACTCTTTTACGAACAACTTTGTTTGGACTATCATAATCAAATGCCACAGCGGGAGAAGAGTTAAAAAAGTTATCCCCGTCTAATAAATTCACAATCAAATGATTTCCGTCCTGAGTAACAACATCCTGAAAAGCATAATTGTGTCTCACACCTCTTTCAGCGTAAAGATGACGGTTTTGTCGAAAGCGATTATTTCCGGCCCGTACTTGAGAGTAGAAATTATCAATTCCATACTGATCCCAATTCGACCTAGCACGACGGCTCTCCCAAAAAGCAAACCATGGAATTCTTGATTCAAAAATTGATGAATAGATATGGTCAACTTCATTTGCTTCTAAACCAATCTCTTCTTCATGCTCTTGCAAATAATGCATCAACATATTTTGGTGATATAACCTTCTTTCTGTGATTAGCTTCTCCGTTTCAACTAAAATATAACTAGCTGTATTCAAGGCCGGTACAGAGCTAAGCATTCTTTTAGCTAAACTTAAACCCCAGCTCACAACCTGATATGTCACATGTCTATAATAGAAAAAAGTCGGGTCATCAAGGCGTGCCAATACCGTTGGATTGATTCGAGAAAGCGCACTGGCCATTCTCTCTTCAAACTTATCAATAACTTCTTGGAAGTGAGGATCATTAAAGATCGCATCAAGATCTAAGTCTTCTATCTGTTTCAAAGAATCAATCAGGAGTCCCATGCGTTCAGAAGACTTTTCTCCGGCCATATACATGTCATCAGCAAAGAGAGACTCGACTTCATAATAATAGTCTCCTTTCTCTGCCATCATTGCCTGCTCTTCATAAAGATGTCTTTTGATTTGTTCAAGGTAAGGACGTACAGAAAAGCGGAAACTTAAAGAGCGGTCTCTTACTTCTACAACTTCTCCACTATCGTTTCTGATAAAATGAAACCGTCGCTCGAAGGCGTCATTAACTGCAAATGCAGACTGGGTAAGTAAAAAGAGAGATAAGAAAAAGGTATAAAAATGCTTAGGGCGTAAAAAACGCATAATTCCTCCCTGAATCAACAACGTTTCTCTGGACTTCATGAAAAAAGAAAAATCTTATAAAAGACTTAGTTATTCTACGTCTTATTTTTAGCAATGGTCTATCTGGAGTAAGAAAAGAACAGAATGACCGACCTATTTAGTACGGACTATTCGATCCTGAGCGCTATCCCATATCTTATGTCGTAATTCTAAAGATTTACTTGCAACTAAAGAAGACTCTCTCCATTTATCTTCGTCATGAGAACATAAAAGCTCTAAACAGTTCTTTGCCATGACAGAATGCTCGTCACCATCCAATTCAATATGTCTGTCGAGGTAGTAAATCATTCCAGGGCAGTGAAGATTACTCTCCTTTAGTACATTAGTAATCGGTTCAAACATTAATGGAATCACTTTTTCTCTGCCATAGAAAAAAGAAGCTGCAATCTCATGCGCCTTTCCATTAAAGGCCAGATTTAAGTGATAACTTACAAATTCTAACTCAGCACCATCCAGATAATTTTTTACAATTTTTAAGACAGTTTCCAGATCGGTTTTGTTTGCGTCTTTTTCTAAATCACTAATCATATCTGTCATTTTCGATGTATCTGCGCCAACTTCTCTCATGGCCTGGAGATATAGAGAGAAATGATCGCAGGGCCTCCCATTGAGATCTAAATCACTCTCTTCTCCCGTGACGATTTCATTAATAAGACGTGCCATTTGTTTGGAAGGAAAAGATGGTGTCCAGGGAACAGAAACACAAGTCAATCGCATTTGAAGTGCCTTCAAAAGACTCATAAAGTCCCATACAGCAACAACATGAGTTTCCATAAAGCATTTTAACGCCCCTAAATCACTCACTGATTGATAAACAGGATGACTTTCAAGTTTTTTCATTTTTTTTGCCAAAAGCTCATGATCGAAGCATTTTGTTTGCATTCGTTTTCTCCATTAATTTAACTAAAACTTAGGAATCTATAGCAAAACAAAATGAATCAATCGAGTATAAAGGGACAGTCGAAAGAGTATCCATAACAACGCAGAGCAAAACTACTCGGAATCCTTTTCTTCTTCCTCGACATCGGTAGGAACTTCTGCATCAATCACACCATCTTGCGGTGCCGCATTATCTCCATCGGCTTCCTGAGCTTCAGATTGTTCCTGCTCAAGCTCCTCTTGGCGTTTTTGCTTTTCTTGTTCGTTAAGGTTTTTAAAGGCTTCCATTTCGGCCTTTCTTTTTTCAGTCAAGTCACTAAAAAATATTTCGTTAACAAATTTTCTTACAGTCTTTTTTTCAATTTCGCCTACTGAGTGAATAAGAGCTCGATAAAGAAAGTCTTTACCATCTTTTTCTCTCAATACCCCCTCTGAAATTGGAACAACTGTAAGCGACATATCGACAGGAAAATCTAGGCGATAAACATCCTGTCGCAATTCAAGATCACAAGAAAATGTTAATTCACTCTCACTCATTGAATTTAATGTGATCGGATAACGAAAGTTGGCACGTGAAAGAGTAGATTGCCTAGAAATATAATATCGTTTTTCAGTAAAATCATCTGGTGTGAGATAACTGTATTTCATAGGGTCGGAGGCCTTTAGCTCCTTAATTTTATTTTCAACATAAATATCAAATTTGAGATCGTTCTTTTCTTGAAAAGCATTTGCAAGCTCTGTAACAGTCGAAAGCTTTAAAATGGATTTATTAGCAATGACATAAGGATATTTCAAACTATCTTGAATCGTTGAAGACTCATAATTCTCGCAACTAAAAAGGACAATAAAAGGCCGATAGTCTTCAAATGATTTTACTTTTTTTACAATCGCAGACAAAAGATCAAGCGCAGCCGATTCAGACTGTCTTTTAAGTTCAGAGAGGGCCTTAGATTTTTCCTCCTCAATTTCTTCATCTGAGAGAGGTGTTCCGTCGTTATGAGTAAATTTATCATAAGACTCTTCCATCTGCCGCTTAAGTTCCTCAACATCGTAAAATTGCATCGCAATAATGTCTGGACGAGTATGGTAAATCTCATAGAAATCATCGCTTAACCTCGTTTGCAACCTAATCGTATAGGGAAACGAGTCTAAACTTTGAGTAACTCGTCCAATAAAATCTAACTTTTCATCAACAATCATGACCTTCGTTTTCTTAGGATGAGATGAAGACATTTGTTCCATGACCCAATTATAAAAATTTTTCTTCACCTTATCGAGCTTACCGTGATATTCGGCCATAGCGTATTTTTGGTTTTCTTTGGCCTGTTTTATGATAATCGCTTTTTGTTCTTCACCTAGGCCAATAGTTTCATCTTCGGCCTTTTCAACTTCATTTTCTGGTTCATCAACAAATAAAAATTCAAGATCGTAACAATAGCGATAATTATAAAAAAGATTTTTATCGTCTACAGACTTTACACGGTAGCGTCGGCTGGGAACCAAAGTCTTAGGAATATTAGTGTTTAGTTCGATGATACTCCCTTCCTCCAGCATCATATCGCCTTCAGCATGTAAAGTCGTAGGCGTCATATACCCAATTCTAAAGTCAGAAATTAGACTTGCATCTCTGTGAAATTGGGCCTTTGCAAACTTTGCTTCCCCAGCAGCTTTTGGAAAGGCAAGAACATACGGATCAAATACGACATCATGAAATTCACCACATTTAACATGGGTAAAGTCAACTCCAGCAAAAATCGAATCTTCCACTTTTGACTTTTTATCGACAAGTCCAACGACTGGCATCGAACGAAGAGAGTTTTCAAGCTTCAAAAGATTAGCGAGCTTTAAATGCGGACCTAGATTAAAGGAAAAGTCTAAATATAAAATATCTGGTCTTTTTTTTAAAATCTCAAGAAAGAGTAACTGGTAAGGCTCAAAATCATTAGCAGCGATATGTCTAAAACCAAATATCGTTTTAGGGTGGGCCAATTTAAAGCGAGACTTAAGAGATGCCCAATACCCGTCATCATCCCCAACATAGAAGATCCATTTTTCTGGTTTTAGGCTCTTTGTAACGGCCATTTGTGCCTCAATATAAACTTAATATACACATAGACATTGTACCATCAGTTTAAAATAAATGAAGATCTAGAGTTAGACATGAATCAAAAAACAATAACTTGAGTCGAACTGATAGTAATAAAGCATCATCAAATATCAAAATCATCATATTTTTGGCCTAATTCTTGATCATATTCTTTCAAAAAATACCTTCTGATAAAGTATTGTCCAGAGCGTATCGTCTTAAGTAGACCAAATCCCTCAAGCTTTCGTAGGGACTGATAAACATCTGTCATTTCAATATTTAGTAATTTTGCCATCTCTCCGAGAGAGAGCATCTGTGAAATACCATGTTTTTGATAAAGGTTTGGTCGACACCAAATTCGCCGATATAAGTACATCAAAATCAATGTGTCATACCTATTAAGCTTTATATCAACCAAAATTCGATCAAAGAAAATATCCGGAATATCACTAAAGATAACACCACTTCGGCTTTGTGATGAAGAGGAGATGTTTTCTAATTTATCATCCTCTTGGTGACGTGATCTGTGATCTTTGATCACACGATAAATGTCAATGCGAGACTCATCAGTCATAACATCCTCCATATCCATTATACAACACTACGGCCCAAAATGTTTTTCATTGAGATAGAGGGAATATTTTGCCGCTCAATTACGTAAACAAATGCTACTTCGTGCCATCTGAAACGAGCTGAAGATAGAAAACGACCCTAGACCAAAGCTCTTTTTCTACTTTATTTGACTTTCGAAAAATTTGTGATTTTTTATTTAATTCTTCAGGAGGACTCAAAAGAAATTGAATTTGTGAATAAACATCTTTGGGAAAAAGAGAAAACAAAAGATCTGGACGATGTTCAAGCTCAATCAGAGCATCCTTTATTTGGATAAATCTTTCAAAGAAAATATGTCTTAATGCCTTGTTAACTTCTTCAGATGCTAAAGCTTGCTTAAGTTCATCTAGTGAAAAATTGACCCAAAACATTTCAAACTTCTTTAAGGAGATGACCTTGTTGACCCAGTCTTTCTTTAACCCTAAGTTTCGTCCAAGCTTTTCAATTCTTTGAAAAGGTAGACCAGTCTTATCTGCATTTTTTAAAAGATCGACAACCGCCATCTTTTCATCTTCATAAGTGTGTTGAAGGTAAACTAAAGGACTTAAGGCCTTAACTTGTTCGGAAAGCTCAAGTTCATAAGTTGAGCAAAGCCGGAAAAAAACTTGAAAAAATCTTGGACTTTGGCTTTTGTGTCCTTCTTCTATCACATAAAACTTTGTTAATTTTTCTAAGTTAAATTTCGAATAATCTATGTAAGCGTTAAAATCAAGGTCAAGTTTTAGTCCAAATCGGATTGAACGAAGCATTCTAACGGGATCACAGTAAAACTGAGACTGACTGGAGGTATCACATGGGACCAACACTTCTTGCTCCATATGTGACACCCCGGAAAATGGATCGTGTAATTTATATTCTAACGTCTTGTCAGAGTTGCGATAAAACTCAAATGAGATAGCGTTAATAGAGAAGTCTCTTCTTAAAAAAGATGTGGATGGATCAAGAGTTGAATCAAAACTCACCTTAACATCTGAGTGACCAAAAGGTCCCTCACCTTCATATACTTCTGTTCGAGGGAGAGAGATTTCAAACTCATGATCGCTTATCTTTATTCGTAAAATTGAAAAAGAAAGTACCTTAACGCTGTATTCGAAGTTCTCATCGGACAAAAATTGCTCAAGATTTCTTTTATTTCGTGGTAAGTCTCTTTGCCAGACTTGCCAAAAGTTTTTATCAGGATGAGAAATTTCAATATCCCAATCTAGCCCCCATTCTTTATAAATATACCAATCCCTGATGACACCACCAACAACGCGTGGACGAACCCCAAGACTTAATAACCAATCAAGTATCAAGATGACCTCGGAACTCAATTGATTTTCAATAAAGTCAGGTAAATTGTTTAATCGATCGTTAGTATTCTTTTGGCCCATAGATTATCTATCAGAAAAAGGATTAACTTGAGATGTTAACTCATCAAGCGTTGTTTTAATTCTTAAAAGCTCAGTAGAGTTGTGATGGTATACCAAGTAAAATCGGCCATTACTTACATCCTTTTGATTGGCCAAGGTTCGCACTTTATCTTTGTAATAAGACCTTCCGAGGACATGCTTTGGAATTACAGCAACTCCTAATCCATTCATTACGGCCTGAAGCATATTTCCATGAGAGTTAATAGCATACCGTACGTTAATAGATTTTGGAGTTCTTCCGTACAACTCACGACACCACTTCATATAAAGGTGATCACCATGTTCTTCAAAAAGAATTGTCGGATAACTTGAGAACTCTTCAAGTGTCATCTCTCGATCTAATTGAAATTTATCATTATCAGGAAAAACAAGAGTTGATTTTTCCTCGCCCAATAAAACTTTTTCTCCAGCTTTTGGTAAATGCTCTTCAGGTAGAATTAAGAAGTCTAATCTATAGGCCTCAAACTCTCGAACA
>SKIL01000330.1 GCA_007116425.1 Bacteriovoracaceae bacterium
AAGACGAACGCAATCTTTGTTTCAACCGATGGCGATAAATGGGAACTCGCTAAATATTTTGTTCTTCAAGGAGCTGCGCTTTGTGCAACTTTAGTTGTTCACCCTCTTCTTCATTTTCCTCTAGACTCTATAAATGCTATTACAAAAACTGCTCTGCCTAAATCAAATATATTATTTCAACTTCTCTATCCTCATACTCGATTTACTCTTTATCTGGAGAAGGCCGTATTGACATTTAAAAGCTCTTTACTGCATTCAAAGTGGTGGATGCCATATGCTCCCTATCCCGGCCCCTATGAAGGAATTCGGCAACTTCTAGTTGAAGGTTACCTGGGGATAGATCACAATGACAGTTATCCGGCCTATCGCTTCCCTTTAGACCCACCAGACATTTATGGCGACTATGGAGATTTCCATCGTGAGTACTACAAGGTGTTTGAACGCTTCGTTAACACCGTATTATCTGAGATTGAGCAAGAAGAATTTTTTTACATAGATCACTGGATGGATTATATTCATGGGTTGTTACCCGGCTTTCCATGCTCTGAGGAACGCAAAAATGATCCTACGGTGCTAAATCGAGTGGTCACGTCTTATCTTTTTGATGTGACGGTCGGGCACACAGTCGATCATTATAATTACGGCCATATGGATATTACGAAAGTTCCTTTGAGAGTTCGCCACAAAGTTCCTAAGCAAAATGATAGTATTTGCTTAGAAAGAAAAAAGTTGACGAGGTTTTGGGATTTTGGAAAATATGAGATGGCGCGTAGGTTATTTTTTAGCTCTTCGACTAAAACTCGATTGGTTGATGTTGATTATACATTTAAGAGTCGTTCTGAAAGTTTAAGTCATGCCGTGACTCAATTTAAAAGTGATCTCGTTAAGACTGAAGAAAAGCTAATAAAGGAATCAAAAAACTATATACCGTTAAGAGAAATTGCAATGAGTATTCAGTTTTAGCATAAGGTGGTTTTATGGTGCTTATTATTGAGGACGATATTAAACTTGCGAGACTTCTTCAGGAAGCTCTAAGTCAATATGATTTAAAATCTCAGGTTGTCTCTCGATTAAGTGATGCTAGTTTTAAGTTACGTAACCAAGAGTTTACATTTGTTTTAATGGATTTAAATTTAGAGAAAGGATCTAAGAGTGAAAGTATTCTCGTTGGGGTTCGAAATAGTATCAATCATCTTAATTACAGTACTCCCGTAATTGTTATTAGTGGTGAATTTGATGAGTCTCGCGTTCAGGAACTTAAGGGGATGATTCAAGGGTTTCTCGTTAAACCCTTCACAGTAGATAAGTTATTTGAGAAATTGCAATCATTAAAACTTATTCCTTAGAATAGCTACCTTAATGCTTAAACTTTATTTTGATTTTTTAATTAGTCTCATTGTTAGTTTGTTGGCCATAATTGTTGTATTGCAGAGTAAATTTTTCTAAAGGCATAAATATTGGCCCCTTTTTTGTAGGGATAGATTCCATTCTCTTTCTCTATATATTTAATGCAGTTTTTATGTATTGACTGCATAATTTCTTGTAAATGCTCATCAACTGTTTTCATGTCCCAAGGTATGTATGAAGCATTTTGGCTTCTTTCTAAGCCTGAAACTGCTACTCCTCCTGCGTTTGCTGCCTTACCAGGCAGATAAATAACTTGTCTTTGATGTAGTTGATAAATTGCTTTTGAAGTTAAAGGCATATTTGCACCTTCTGCCACGGCCACGACATCAGATTTCAAAAGTTTTTTGGCATCTTCTTCGTCTAATTCATTTTGGGTGGCACAAGGAATAATGATCTCTGCGTTAAATTGCCAAGGGTTTGTATCAGGGTGGTAAGTAATACTTGAATCTGATTCGCGGTTATAAGATTTTTTCCAATCTTTTAGGCGCATTTTATTTTTATGCTTATGTTCTATAAGTTGTTTTAATTGATCCTTAGTTATACCATTCTTAAAGTGAAGCGTTCCATTTGAGTCTGAAACTGTCAGTACTTTTGCTTCGCAATCAATTGCCTTATCAACGGCATAGAGAGCAACATTGCCCGAACCTGAGATTAAAATAGTTTTTTCTGATAAACTTTGGTCGTGTTGTTTGAGAGCTTCTCTGAGGAGGTAAATGACTCCATGTCCCGTTGCTTCTGCTCTTCCACAACTACCACCAAAGTGGGGATGCTTACCGGTTAAAACTCCTTCAAACGAATTTGTAAGCTTTAAGTATTGGCCGTAGAGTATGCCAATTTCAGTTGTGCCAACTCCGATATCTCCGGCGGGGACATCGATGTCAGAACCAATATACTTATAAAGCTCACTCATAAAAGCTTGGCAAAACCTTTTTACTTCGGATCTACTCTTGTCTTTTGGGTCAAAGTCAGAGCCTCCTTTTGCCCCGCCCATAGGTAGGCCCGTTAACGCATTTTTAAAAATTTGATCATAGGCCAAAAATTTTAAAGTACTTTCGTCGCAAGTAGGATGGAAACGAAGCCCACCCTTATATACTCCAAGCGCATTATTAAATTGTACCCGCCATGCTCTGTTAATCTGAGTTCTTCCTTGATCATCATCCCATTCTACTTTAAATCGTATAATACGATCTGGTTCAATGAATCTTTCAAAAAACCTTTGTGCCGTTTCTTGTGTTAGACCGAGGGCGTTTAACTCATCTGTGTCGATATCCTCAAGTGTTTCATTGACTGCCTCATGAAATTCTTTTTGGTAAGAGTGATAGCGTGAAAGGTTTTGAGAGATATAGTCTTTTAACTTCATTTTTTACCTTTTTGAATAATAAAATTAAATTATGAC
>SKIL01000367.1 GCA_007116425.1 Bacteriovoracaceae bacterium
ATATAGACCGGCCTATAGTGTTAATATTGATCACATTACTTTTAGAAGACAAACTGATCGAAATGAGGCCATAGCTGCAATTGATATTCACACAGATATAAATCCAGAAGACACACCTTTTATACGCATTAACCTAGATCAAGAAATTACAAGAGATGAACTAGGGCAAGACTTTAGCCTAGTAGATCAAACAATACTTTTGAAAGATGATATTGATCTCGAAGCAACATACCTTTATGTTCCCATAACGATGGGAACTCCAAGGGATGTACGTGTCGCCCGTCCCTTTTTTCAAGGTTCAGAAAAGCTAGTACAACTACAATGGAGAGAAAATGCCCTTGAAGTTTTAGAAGTCGAAAGAGACGAGAGATTTCAAACAAATGTATTAAACAACAAACCAGTCATTAGAATTCCTGGTCACCACATTGATTTCAGATGTCGCCAAAACAATAATAATGAATGTATCGGTGGAGATGAGGTTGACAATGACAAAACATGGCAAGAAAGAAACTTCTTTTTGGCCGATATGGATCGACTTGAAGTCTTAGAGATCAATATGCTTGATCTGATGACCAATAATAGTCCTTGTTTATTTAACGTCTCTTCCGAAATGGTCGATTATACGGCGAAGAATGGTGTTTTAAATATTCAGATTGAAAAGACGTATAGAACTGCAAACGATTTTGGAAGATGTCTTTGGGAGCATTACTCTGAGGACCCTCACGGCCTAAGCGGTTTATCCAACACAACATTTAAAACTCAATTTCATTATTCCTTAGTCAACATTGAAAAACT
The DNA here is from genome assembly GCA_007116425.1 of Bacteriovoracaceae bacterium. GTDB lineage: Bacteria > Bdellovibrionota > Bacteriovoracia > Bacteriovoracales > Bacteriovoracaceae > SKIL01. The sequence goes on from SKIL01000367.1 coordinate 796, forward strand.
AAGAACCGAAGGCTACCAACCCATCGCCTACCCGACTCATGATCAAAGCGAGTTTGGTTTTTTTAGAACATATGAACAAAGGCTAGGTTTAGACTTTGATCGTACGAGACAAAATCGTGTAGAACTTTTGAATCGATGGGCAGGGAGTGGAGATCCGAATAACCCGAGAGTGATTAATTACTATCTCAATGATAGTTACTTCAAACCAGAAAACCAAGTTTACCTAAAGTATACTCAACTAGCAGAGGTCATTATTAATGACGCTCTAAAGCAAGCAGGCGCTGACATCAAAATAAATTTTGACGATCAAACAAGAGGAAAAACTCCTGGAGATCTAAGAAATAATATGCTCATACTTATTGATGACCCTTTGGCAAATGGACTACTTGGATACGCTCCAACGATTACAGACCCCGACACAGGAGAAATTCTTCAGGGTCAAATCAATATGTACAGCGCGGTTATAGAATCTATGGTCCGAAGACAATGGCAAGCAATGGTAGACCATCAGGCCAGACAACTCAAAATTGATGCTAAAGACCGCTTAATCGCGGTTCATCACCCATTACTTCTAGAGAAATCTAGACAGAATATCATTTTAGAAGAAAGAGACGACGATATCTTTTATGAAGAGGATTTAGAGCAAGAGTATCAGGAGCATTTTTTACAAATTAATAATATTGCAAATGTGCAAAAGAAATTTGAAAAGCTGAGTCAACTAAAAGTAAAGGAAACCGCTCGAGGTCGTGAGATAGATCATGATTTTGAAAGAAAGGCGCAAAGAGCGCGCCAAATGACACTGGAAAGACTTAGAAGACAAAGGTCTCCTATATCTCCAAACGACCTGAGTCATCTCTCTGAAGTCGAAAGGTTGATTCATACAAAGGAAGAAAGACTCGATATTTTTGCACAAAATAGTGCTTACGCTGAAGAATTCTTACAAATTGGTGGAATCGCAAAAGAAATTCCCGCTCAAGTGCAAAATAACGATGACTTCCATCGAACAATCAATGGGCAAAGACTTCTCAAAGAGTGGGATGACCTTTCAAAAGATGAGCAAAAATTGGCGATTAGGATTATTTCTCCCATAAGCTACTTAACTGTTTTTATTCATGAGATGGGACATAATCTTGGACTCAGACATAATTTTACGGGTTCATATGATAGAGACAACTTTTACACTGAAGATGAAATAAGACAAACGGAAAGACGTTTAATCAGAGCTTGGCTTGAAAAAAACAACTGTGCTGAAAATATGGCAACAGAAAAGTGTTCTCCAAGTTTTTATGAAAGGGCCTTCTCACTTAAGAATGGTTTTGCATACAGCTCAATTATGGACTACTCAGCATCAAGTATGAATGAGCTTACCATTTTTGGTAAATATGACATTGCGGCCTTACGTTTTGCCTATGCACGCAAAATTGAATCAGAAAGTGGAGAGCTTATTTCTATTAAAGACACTCTTGAGAAAGAATATAAAAGACTCGAAGCAAAAGGTGTGAGCCTTCGCGACTATAGATTCTGTACAGATCAAAATGCAGGGTTGTCTGTTACCTGTAACCGCTTTCAAGAAGGAACTTCTCTGGTAGAAATTGTACAGTATTATATTCAAAATTATAATGATGCCTATCTGTATCGAAACTTTCGAGATGGAAGAAATAATTTTACAGAGTTTGGTTTACTCGGTTACACAGCGGCCCGTCTCTGGGAGTTCAGAAATATGCGCAATATTTTTGAGGAGTGGGAGCGTTTTGCAGATATTTTTGGAGACCAGCTTTTAACTCAAAGTTGTGGCCCAACAATGACTCAAAATCCTTCAACTCGTAACATCTGTAAGATGATTAATGATAGAACAGAAGCTGTGAAGCTTTTGGCAAACTTTTATCTAGAAATTTTAAAAACACCCGACCACTTATGTGCAATTGCAAGTGAAGAAAATCCAGAGCAAACTATTGAGTTTGCGAAACTATCAGAACTTTATCTTGAAGGAAGAAATGGCGGGGCCTTAAGGTGGCAAATTGATTATGTTCCTCACTCATGCTTTGACCCAGCGATTGAAGAATTATTTTCAAACGAAGGCCTCGTTGTTCGGGGTGAAGCAGGAAAGTTTCTTAACGGATTTAAAGATAATGATCCCAATTTTCCATACGCTTCAGATCGATATGCTCGTGGAATTTGGGTAGATAAGGCCGTGGCGATGAAATCCCTATTTCAAAGAGATTCTGAAATGCCTACGACAGATGAAAATTTTAGAGCTTTGGTAGATTTGCCGGAAGTAAATTCGGAAGTCACAAATTTCGTTATCTCAATTCTTTTTAATCAGGAAATAGAGAATGGTGTTCTTTTTAGAAAAAATGATGGAACTCTATACCAAGAATCATACACTATGGGATTAGATGATATCGTTCAAGGGCCGCCAAGACAATTGCAAGTCATCAGGGACCTATTTGCAATGCCAAGACAGGGCAATGAGTACCTAAATGCTATCCTTTTGAATATTCCTAAGGCCTACGGCCTAACAACTGACTTTAGAACAAGAGAGGCATCACGCAATTTTGTCAACCAATTTACTGTCAGAGTTGATGAGTCATTTTCTTATTTTAGACATGATGAGAATAACCCCATGAGAGAGATTCAAATCGACGACAAAATTTACAGGGCCTCTCCTCAAAACCAAATGGCGTACTTGATGATGGAAATGATTCAGGCGAGATCTCTTTTGATAGATGCTCAAATCGAAGACCCTGATATGATTACACGAGTACTTGAGAGAAGAACAACATCTCCTGAAGCACCTGAAGGCCTTGACCGGTACGAACAAATTGTTTGGACAATGCCTGAAGAGTTTTTAACCCAGCTTGCTTCTCTTCCAACGGATGTCAAAGTTCCCGTTGAAAGCTTTATAGAAGCGTTTGGAGAACAGAATGGGCAGATTGTATATACTCTGTATCTAAATGTTGGACCACTTAGAGCACGAGAAATCGTAGAGCAAAAAGAAGCTCTTCAAAATACTCCTCCTGAGGAGGCCTCAGAAATAGAAAGGAAACTGTATGACCTCTCGTTACACAACCTTTACTATTTCCAAACAGGAAAACTCAATGATGAGATGGTTGAAAACCTCATTGAAAATCTAAAACTGCTTCCAGAGCATGTACAATAAAAAAAGGGGAGGTTAGCACCTCCCCTTTTTATTTATGAAAGATTTTTTACGTCTATCTTTATCCGGCCTTTGTAAATTTAATAACCTCAACAGGACAGGCCTCGGCAGCCTCTTGAATTCTTAGACCATTATCGAGAGGAGCACCTGGACGAATAACACAAGTTTCATCTTGAACATCAAAGACTTCAGGATAAATATCCTCACAAGCATTACAAACAATACAACCTGGCTCAATCCAAACTTTACTTGCAGCAAAATTTTCGCCACCACCAGAAGTAGCTCCGTCTCCACTTTTCGCCATTGATTCCGCCATCTCAGCAAAAATCGGATTAGATGCAATTTTTAACACTTTTTTATCTGCTTCAGGTAATGGGTCTGAAATAAAAGAGCGACTTACAGTTGCATAAATTGGCCTTGAAGGTTTTTCTGTATAGGCCTCATTAAATTCCTTAGCTGTTCTTTTTGCGTCTTCAAGTTGACTTTTAAACTGAGTGGCCTTCATTTCAAAAGCGTGAAAAATTTGATCCCGTGATGAACTAATCGTCAAAGTGACTCTTCCTTTATCGAAGTCTTTAGAACCCAATAGGGCCTTGTATCCTGGGCCCATATCTAAATCTACAGCAAAGTCAGAGCCTTGAGGATCAAATTGTTTTGTGACCTCCATTTGAGTCGGTTGCCCAAAAGGATTGTATAATCTAATTTGAACCTTATCAAAACGAGCTGGTTCCTGGGCCTGATTCCATCTAAAGCTAAAAGCAAAGCCATTTTCACCATTTTGAGTTTTTAAAAGCTCGTATTTCTTTTTTCCGAAAAGAAAATAAAACGTCCCAGTTAAAAAACTTAAAACAACGAGACCAAAGAGGAGTTTAAATGTAACGAGAGTTGCAATACCAAGTGCTATAAGAGATGTCGTACTCACAAAGAGCTCCTTTATCAAAACAAGGATATAATGAATTAATTTATGCTAAATACTTGAATTAATTCTAACACAAAACACTCTGATTTTTCTAGCCAATAACACGTTTTTGCGGCCCAGAAAAAATAATCTGTGCGAGAACTTCTCCAGAATCAATATTAACCTCAGCTAGACCGAGCAAATTCTCGGCCTCATCTTTCACCCAGACAGAACCTGAACGCATAGCACCACGTCCACTTTTTTGTAGTGGCCGCCCATGGCAAAAGCGAATTGCGTCACTTGAAGAAACTTGAAGTACGGGTATTTTGTTAAAAAATTGGGATGGGCATACACCGTAAGTAAGTAGCTTTTCGAATGAATCTCGACCATCAAAAACAGCGAGATTTCCAATAGTTGCACTCTCTGTGGAAATTAGGGATAACACCGAGTCAACAGTTGCCAACTGATTAAAATTAACTGATTGGCCAATATATTGTGAAAAATCAACCTCATGAGTTGGGAATGTAAGATGAGGAGAACAATATAGTGAGAACTCTCCAACCTTCGAGCGCAATAGATGAGTTAGCACACCGGTTGTACCAAGTGAGCGAGAGAAATCTTCGAAAAGCTTTCGAATATAGGTTCCTCCACTGACTTGCGCAGAAAAAATGACTTCTGGATAATTTTGCCAATCACTGCACAAACTATCAAAGTTTTCATAGAAGTATTGCCAATATTTCACAGAAGACTTAGGAAATATTTCGCTATTCTCCTTGATCTCTAAATCATGGATAAAACGCTCAACTGGTGGTTTTTCAATATAAACTTTCTTCTCTCTCGCCCATTCATACAGCGCCTTTCCCTGGTATTTGCTGGCACTAAAGGATGGAGGAGTCTGCATATATTGACCTTCAAACGTTTTAATGATGTCTTTATGCAAAAGGTCTTTAAAAACTTTTGGTAGTATTTCACGACAAGAGCTATCTAGTTCAAAAGGGCCATCTGAAATATCTCCAGATGGTGTACTTACCCCAATTTTTCCAACCGCAAAGTAAGTTTTTGAAAATGAATGCATTTGATTCATCAACCTCATCGCGCCGGAAGTTCCTACAAGTAAAACCCCACTAGCAAATGGATCAAGTGTGCCAAAGTGGCCAGGTTTTTTGGCCTCTTTGGGTAAAAAGCGCTTAAATTTTGACAAAAATTGGGTGGACCCAATCCCAGGCGGTTTATAGAGAGGAAAGATCAGGGGATCTGAAAAATTCTTGCCTTGCTTGAGATTCATAAATTAAGGCCAATTAAAATTTTCGACCTTTCTTAAACTCATCTGCAAGTATACTTTCAATTTCTTTTTCACTTTCAAACTGGGAGTCATATCCAAATGTTAGGTCAGGGGTATGTCGAATATTAAGAACTTGGGCCAAGTGGGCACGTAATTTTCCTCTGGCCTGATCGAGAGTTTCTTGAAACTCTCGACGAATGTCGGCATCTGAAGAGTTGTAGCTATCCCAAAAAATCTTGGCCATACTCAAATCATTATTGAGTTCCACTTTCGTAAAGCTCATAAGCATCAATCGTTTATCTGATACTCGAGTTCTGAGGAAAGAATTTAGTTCACTTAAAATTCTTTCCTCTAGCTTTGTCTTTTTATGACCTTTTTGTGATGACATTAAACTTCCTCTATCAATAGATTAGAGTGTACTTTCTGAACTGGCACTATTGGCCTCATTTGCTTCAGCGATCTGTACATCTTCCAACTTTCTTTTCTGCTCTTCCATCAGATATGCCTCAAAAATATCACCAATCTTAAGATCATTAAAATTTTGAAGACCAATACCACACTCATAGCCAGACTTAACTTCTTTCACATCATCTTTAAAGCGACGTAGTGAAGACAGCTTACCATCAAACATGATTTTCCCATCTCTAAGCAGACGTATACTACAACCAACTTTTATTGCTCCATCAATAACCTGAGACCCAGCGATGACACCGGCCTTTGGAACGCTGAAAGTTTCTTTAACTTCTGCACGCCCAATATATTTTTCAATAAACTCAGGCTCAAGCATCCCTTCAAGCGCGAGTTTAACATCATTAATTAGCTCATAGATAATTGAGTATGTTTTAACATCAATACCTTTTTGCTCTGCAAGTCTTCGCGCACTAGTTACAGGTCGCATATTAAAGCCAATAATAATTCCACTTGAAGAGTCAGCTAACTGAACATCACTATCACTGATTGGACCAACTCCTCCACCGATAATTTTCACAGCGACTTCACTTGTTCCAAGAGGTTCAAGAGCTTGCTTAATCGCTTCAAAGGATCCTTGTACGTCTGAGCGAATAATCAAGTTGAGAGTTTGTTGTTCACCAGAAACCGCATCGGCAAAAAAGTCTTCAAGCGAAACTTGCTTCTTTGCAGGAGCAGATTCAATTGCGATTCTTTCATCACGTCTATTTTCTGCAATTTTCTTGGCCTCACGCTCAGTCTTCACAACATTCATAAGATCACCTGGAGAAGGAGCATCTTTTAAACCTAAAATTTGAACAGGAATTGAGGGGCCTGCAGCTTTTAACTGAGAACCTTTATTATCTGTTAAGCTTCTTGCTCGACCAAAAGTTTCACCCACAACAATTGAATCACCTTTTTTCAGGGTTCCAGTTTGCACTAAGATTGTTGCGACAGGACCACGACCTTGCTCAATTTTTGACTCGATAACAACACCTTCAGCTTGACCTTTAGGATCAGCACGAAGCTCCATCATTTCGGCCTGAAGAGCAATAGAATCTAAAAGATCATCTACTCCATCACCCTTAAGTGCAGAAATCGGAACAAATTGTACATCTCCACCCCAATCTTCAGGCGTGATATTCATTTCTGACAACTCTGATTTCACACGATCAGGGTTTGCTTCCTCTTTATCCATTTTATTAACGGCCACAATAATCGGCTTGTTTGCGTTTTGACAAAATTTAATAGACTCACGAGTCTGTGGCATAACTCCATCATCTGCCGCAACAACTAGGACTACAACATCAGTAACATCTGCACCACGCTGCCTCATTGATGCAAACGCTGCGTGACCAGGAGTATCGAGGAATGTCAGAGTTTTCCCTTTGGCCTTTACTGAATAAGCTCCAATATGTTGAGTGATCCCGCCAGCTTCACCATCTGCAACCTGGGCCTTGCGAATATAATCGAGAAGTGTTGTTTTACCGTGATCAACGTGACCCATAATCGTAATAATCGGATCTCTCAATGGTAAACTATCAATTGCTTTTTGAGTAAGCTCTATTTTTCCTAAAACTTTGTCTTCGTCAAAGGCCTTATTTTCAACCCTATAATCATAAAGTTCTGCAATTTTTGACGCCAGCTTAATTCCGACATAGTCCTCAGGCGATAACAGCAAGTTAATTTCTAACGCTCGATCTGTTAGCTCCTCAACTTTTGCAGAGAGCTGGTGAGCAAGATTAGCAATCGTTGATCCACCCTCAAGGTGAAGAACTCGCTTTGAGTCTTTCACCTCTGTAATAACTGTATCTTTTGAAGGCCCAGAGTATGTTCTTTTACGTTTGACTTGAGTATAAATCGGCCTTCCAAGGGAACTTAGCGCTGCATAACTCTTAAGCTCGGTGTCAGCTCGAGTTTGCTGGAGTGCTTGGGCCTTAGAAATTGGGGCTTTTTTTCCAGACATCATTGTAGCAAGGCCGCCTAGTCGCTTTTTATCCGATTTCTTTTTATCGTCATCGTCACCGTCGACATCAGCACTATCAGTCCCAAGTTCATCAGAACTCTGAGTCTTTGCAGCATTTTTTGCCTTAATTTGGGCAACCTCATCCTCATCAGGAATATACACAGGCGTAAAAGTATGTACTTTCTCTTTAAAAAGCTCTTTCTTTTTATCAGTTGTCGCTTCTTGTTCTTGTGGTGTTTCGGCCTCTTGAGTAAAAGACTTTTTCTCCTCAGGGCGTGAAACAACTCTAAGACCTGAACTGCTTTGAGAATCACTCGCCTTCTTTTTAATGACATTTTTCTTACGTCTAACAACTTTTTTTCCTGCCTCATCACCAGTGCTATCTGAGTCCGAGTCTGAAAAAGTCTCTGTGGCGGTATCTAAAGAATCAGAGCCTGTAGAAGTTGACGCTTCACTCGGTGCCATATCTTGCTCAACGGCAGTTGCTGAAGCTAGTTGCTCCTCTGCGCCTACATCTTGATTATCACTAGGAGTTGCTTCTGATTCGTCAGACTTTGCTTTTTTAACAACAGTTTTTTTGGCCGTCTTTTTCACAACCTTCTTTTTCGTTGTTTTCTTCTTAGTCGTCTTTTTGGCCTTAGTTTTCTTTTTCGCGGTTTGATCTGATGGGGCCAAAAGTTCACGAACCTTAGCAACTTCCTCATCAGTCAGGGCCGTCATGTGGTTTCGTACAGAAAAACCCTCTGACTTTAATTTTTCAACCAAGTCTAGAGCACCGATTTCATATTCCTTGGCCAGTTCAAAAATTTTCATAGGCATCCAATTCTCCTCAAGGGAACTTATCTATATCACAAACTAATTATTTTAATTTAAAAGCAGCAAGCTCTTCTCTCAAGCGCTTTTCTGCTTCAGAGAACTTATCCTTATCATCGCCTTGCTCATGTGACTCAGAAGCTTTTTCCAAGAGCCCATGATAGGCCGGCACGGCCGAGGCAGAAACAAGCTCTTCATCTTCATCTGGTTGAAGACTAATCTCACCTTTTTCAACGAGCTCTGAGGTTTCATCTAAAATCTTTTGGGCCTCTTCGGCTTCAATCTCTAAAATCCCGCCAATTTCCTCTGCAGATAGACTTAAAAGATCTCCAATGGCCATGACTCCTGCCTGAACGAGAACCTGAGCACGGGTGTCTCCAACTGCAGGAATCTGAACGAGAAGCTCAACGGCTTGAGCAATTTTCTCCTGAAGCTTAGATTTTGAGATAATATTAATTTTATAACCAGATAACATCGCGGCCAAGCGAACGTTCTGACCTCTTCGACCAATCGCCAATGAAAGTTGATCTTCTTCAACGACAACGTCCATTGAACGATCTTCATAGTCTAATTGAATATTTGAAATTTCGGCAGGTGCAAGGGCCGCACGTGCAAAAGTTTCGATATCCTCAGACCATTTCACAATATCAATTTTTTCACCCTGAAGTTCATTCACAACATTTTGAACTCTTGAGCCTTTCATCCCAACACAGGCACCAACAGGATCAATATCCTTATCAACCGAAATCACTGCAATTTTAGCTCTATGCCCTGGCTCTCTGGCGGCAGATTTAATTTCAATCGTTCCGTCTTGAATTTCAGGAACCTCAACTTCAAATAGCTTAACTAAGAAAAGCGGCGACGTTCGAGATAATCTGATCTCTGGGCCACGATTGGTCATAACAACTTCAGTTAAATATGCTTGAATTCGGTCACCAGGCTTAAAGTTTTCGCCCGGAATGACTTCACGTCTTGGCAAGACTGCATCGGCCTTACCAAGATCGACCATAATATTACCACGCTCATATCTTCGAGCAATCCCAGTAACTAATTCACCTTCACGGTGCTTAAACTCAGAGAAAAGAATTTCTCTTTCAGCATCTCTAACTTTTTGAAAGATAATTTGACGAGCAGTCTGAACATCAACACGTGTAAAATTAGGGTTCTCGATCCTTACACCAAGCTGATCACCAAC
>SKIL01000134.1 GCA_007116425.1 Bacteriovoracaceae bacterium
AGATAGTGGCATTTATCTGCGTTACGAGATCCTCTCTATTACTCACTAAGTCGTTCTGTGCACTGACTACTTTTATGGGCACTTTTTCGGGATTTTTTTTTATTCTTGACTCTAAGTATCTGTTCTTGCGCTTTGACTCTATCCATTGTAATTTTTGAGCAAAAAGCTAAAGTACTGCCGAAAAAATTCCGATAACTCCGTTAGGAGGACTAGGAAATTGTCTAATAAATCCTGGATTGCCATTTTTGCGCTTATGGCGGCAAGTATTTTTCTTATGATTCGTCCGAATCTGGATTCTCGCCAGAGTGCGCTCTCTCCTTCTCAAGAGATTATGCCTACACCAACTGAGAGATTGACTGAGTGGATAACAGAAGTTGATAGTAGCGTTGAACCCCATACGAAAGAGATGGATAATCACGATAAGCCGGTTGCGGAAAGGGATGAAGATTTAGGTGAAATTAAAACCTCAGATCTCCCAAGTGATGAAATTGTATCGGAAGACTTTTATAGTATGGACCGCTCACCTGCAATTGAAGGAGGGGCAAGAAATTTTAGCCTGGCCGATGCGATTCGGGGCTATGAACAAGAACAGTTAGAATGGGAGGCCTTAGCTAATCGAGACGAAAACTCCTATGGAGTAGAGCTTACTTCTGGTCGCAGAGAAGTGTCTGGTCTTGGATCAAGCTCTCCACAAAGAGAAGTTTCAGCAACTGGTGAGAGCTATGAAGTTTTGCCAGAAAAGGGCAGAGTCTTTAATTGTCGAACTAATCTGATGGTCAGAACACGGCCTACTCGAAATTCTTCATTTATTGGTCGTCTCCCTTGTAGAGATAGGCCTACAGTTGAAATATTAGATCGTACCGATAACGGTTGGTACAAGATTAACTATGATGGAAGAGAAGCTTATGTCTACGGTGGTTATATTGAACTTCTTGAGGCCACAGAAAAATTAGTAAAAGACTTAGATAAGCTGAATCAAGGTGTTCCTGTTGTTGAAGCTCCTCATCCTGATGAGTGCGCATTGATTGGAGTTTTTGAAGACTGTGATGAAGATCTCCTTCCTCGCGGACCTGCACAAAAGACTCGTAAAAAAGTTAAGGATCCACATCCTGGTAATTGGAGAGAAGGATGTGAGCTTTTGAAAAATCAAGATGAGTTAGATGATCAAAATAACTCTCAGGTCGAAGAATTACAAATGTGTATAAATTCGATTCAAAATGCCATTACTCAAAATGGTCGTGATATGAATAGGCAAAGAGTTTTTGAAAGGATGTATACGGAACTAAATCCAATCGAACAAAAGTTTGCGGCCATGGTCTTTACGGCCCAAGGTGAAGCGGTAGATATTACAACACCTAATACTTTAGAGGAAATGTTGATTATCATGAAGGTGATAGATAATCGCGTTACCCGAGCGAATCAGAGACGTCCTGGACATGACTATACACATTTGGATATCGTTTTAGATCCCTATCAGTTTTCTATGTATAACGCTAATGATAACAACTGGTCTACAAGAGTTAATCCAAATGTGAGAAATAATTTTTCTAATGCGATAAGATCTTATATGCAGTTCCCACATTCAACATTTGAGCCTGAGCCACATATAAATCACGTATACCATTACCATGTAAATTATGTTTTACCACAAAGCTGGGGGCAGGCCTTTTTATCCGATCCTGATCGCTTTAGAGTTGACCCGGTAGTAAATGGAAAGAATACTCGTTTGGCGCCCTCTGGTTTTAATGAAAGATCTGCAAGTGATCGTGCTCAGATTAAGCGAAGTTTTCGAAGAGTGCGGCATCGGTTTTATGTTAATATTGACTCGCAGGGAAGAACATCTAATCTTGAAGATGGATGGTCGCGAAATGTTCAAAGACCATGGAGGCCATAAGCATGACAAATTTCAATTTCATTAAAACATTAATCGCTTTTAAAATATTACTGATCTCATTAAGTAGTTTTGCCTCTCTATCCAAAAGCGACTTGAAAATTATTGAGGAAAACTTAGATTATTTCATTGTCGATACTAAAGATTACAAAATTAAACATGAAATAAATAAGAACTCTGGGGAATCTTTTATCACAGAAGTTCAAGAGTTAAATGATGGAGTTTATGCTATTGTTTATTTAACAGGGATTGCTGGTACGTCAGCTTTGGTTGAAATTTATTATGCCACTGTGGTAGACACAAGAGATTCTAAAAATGTTAAAGTCCTAGGAGATTTCCCATGGGAGTATCGACCGCATCTTGATGAAGATACTAACCCTCAGGCAAAACGGTTTGAGCAGCCTCAATGGATTATTGAATCAGGTAAGATCAAAATTAAGGATACTAATATTAATCTAGAGACATCGCTTCATTTTTGAATCTGAGCTTTCATAAGCCTTTCTAATTGAAAGGTGTCGCTACACTTAAACCAGTCATTCCCAGCACCTCGTCCAACCGGCCTTAGTTTTTGCGTAATGATTCGACCTTCCTCATAAACAGACTCATCGACATGAACTTTCATAACTTCACCTGTAATGATTTGCCCTGCGCCCGGTGTATCCCCATAACTCAGAAAGTCTCTAAACTGACATTCAAAGTGAATCGGACACCCTTTTACTCTTTTGGCCTTCACTTTTTCTGAGTTTAAGGTTTCGAGGTTCGCATGAGCGAACTCGTTTTCTCCATAAGGTAGTTCAGCAGAAGTGAGGTTAACTTTTTCTGCTAGATTTTCGGAGAAAATATTGATTACAAAATCTTTATTTTTTTTGATATTTCTTGCCGTATCTTTTTCTTCTCCAGTTGATGTTCTTATTAGCGGGCAAAAGGCCACAATCATAGGCTTTGCACTGATGGCCGTAAAAAAAGAAAATGGCGCAATATTATGTGAACCATCATCGTTTACGCTCGATATCCAAGCTATGGGGCGAGGGAGAATACTTCCAATTAAAAATTTGTAATTATCTTGGAATGCTCCATCAGTATCAAAACTTAGCATAATTTTTCCTTTGAGTGTTTATTTGGCCATCCAGCTTTTCCAATACTCTTTGTTTTCGGTTTTATCAAACCAATCAGTTGTATGGAGAGGGTAACGAGTATCTATCATGACTGCAAACTCATCCGTGAACTCCTTGTCGTCGGCGGCCTTAAAGGCATTGGGGTGAGGCCCATGGTGAATGCCTTGGGGGTGAAAAGTTAAGGCCCCGCAATCGATATTATCACGACTAAAAAAGTTACCCTGGTGATAAAAAAGAACTTCATCGTAGTCTATATTTGAGTGGTAAAAAGGAACTTTTAAAACTTTTTCCTTTGAGTCCTCAAGAGGTCTGGCAACAAATGAACAAATAACAAAGTTTTTTGCGACAAAGGTTGTGTGACCTGAGGGAGGAATATGATAGCGGTGGCTCATGATGGGGCAGTAGTCATAGATTGAAACCTTCCAAGGATAAACAGAGCCTTTCCATCCTTTGACATCAAGAGGATTGAATGGATAGGTGATAACAGTTTCTTTACCCAACCTCTTAACGACCACTTTATATTCATTCAGATCAGTTTCACTTCCAAGCTCTGCTTCGGGATAAATTTTTGCGGTCTGATCATAAAGAGCATTCGGCCCCAAGATTCCTCTTGTTGGTTCCTCATACTCCGAAGCTGATTCAATTTTTAAAATTTTGGAAGATGATTTGGGGAAAAACTTGTAAGTCGTACCTCTTGGGATGACGATATAGTCACCTTTTAAATACTCTAGATGACCATATACTGTTTCAACTTTTCCTTCTCCCTCATGAATAAAAAAGAGCTCATCAAAGTCTGCATTTCGATAAAAAAAGTTTTCCTTTTGAGTAATGCTAGAGAAACTGAGGATCATGTCATTATTGTAGAGCAGGGGAAGATAACCGCTATTCACTTCAGATGTATCAAATATAGGAGGAAGGCAGCGGGGTTTGAGTTCTCCTTCGATGTTTTTCCAGCTTACGGGTGGATTCGTGTGATAGAGTTGGCTAACTCGACCAAAAAAGCCTTTTCTTCCGTGTTCTTCTTCATAAAGTCCTTCGGGAATATCAACATGGGCCTGCTTTGTATATTCACCGCTGCTTCTAAAATTTTCCATCCAGCACCTACTCGTTATAATTTTTTGAATTATCAATTTTATTTTTTAAACTTCCGATCTGCTCTACTCTTAATTCGACTTCATCTCCAGGTCGAATCCACCTGTCGAGCTCTAAACCACATCCGGTTCCTACCGTTCCGCTTCCGAGAAGATCTGAACAGAGAAGCCATTCTTCTTTTGAAGCGAATTCAACCATTTCGGAAAATGAAAAGTGTGATTCTTTTGAATATCCTTCAGACCATTTCTCGCCATTAATAAACGCCTGCATTTTTAGATTTGGCTCTTTAAAGTCAAACTCGTCGTAAGTCACAATAACAGGGCCAATGACTGAGCAAAAGTCTTTACCTTTCGAAGGGCCAAGCCTTACGGCCATTTCTTTTCGTTGGATGTCTCGAGCGGAGATGTCGTTAAGTATGGTGAATCCAAATATATGCTCATGAGCATTCTCGGCCTTAATATTCTTTCCTTCTTTTCCAATAACAATTGCAAGCTCTAGTTCATAATCGAGCTTTTCAGTGTAATTAGGCCAGGGGATAGTTTCGTTTGGTCCAATAAAGCCGGCCGTTGCTCCCTTGTAGTATACTGGCATTTCATACCAGCTCGGAGGTATGGGTTCTCCTCGCTTCTCAAAGCCCTTGGCCACATGTTTTTCATGAGCATAAAAATCTCTATAAGTCGCAATCTTGTCCAATGGTTTTGTTAGTGAAATCTGTGAACCATCCAGTTTGTATGCGATAGGACTCCCGTCTTTTAAAGTATTTTCTCCGAGGAGTTGAAAAAAAAGGTAAAGCCCGTAAGCTTCCTTTAAGCTTTCAATCGGGTCATCAGCAATTTGTAGAAGTTGATAAAGAGACGGGGGAAGTTTGTAATTGGCCCTTTCTTTGGCGTTAAATCGTCCCTCTCTTTGGTAGTCTAGCGCCCAGCAAAGATTTGGGTCGATGACAGTATTATCATCTAAGAGAATTCCTAATCGAGGTGTTCGGTCTACTGATAAATGATGTGTATAATGACAAATCTTCATATTATTATTCCTCTTATACTTTTACTTGATTTCGGTATTCTGGAAGAATTTTTCTTAAGGCCTCTTCAAAGTGCTCCATCTCACTTGGAGTCCCAAGAGAAACGCGAACGTATTCAGGCATTTCATTGACTTTTAGAGGGCGAATAATAACTCCCTCAGATAAAAGAAGCTCAAAGAGTAAGTCACTGGCCTCAGGTGAACCTGTTTTAAAACAAATAAAGTTTGTAACGGACTTGATGGGGTTGAATCCACATTCTTCTAATAATTTGAAGGTCTTGTTATACATCTCTTTATTTAAGTCTAGAGTTCTTTTAAGGTGAGGGCGATCTTCGAGCGCACCAACGGCACCTTTTTGAGCAATAAGATTGGGCTCAAAAGGAAGTTTTACTTTTGTTAGGTTTTCGATGAGAGAGTGGTGTCCAAATCCGTAGCCCACTCTAATTCCCGATAATCCATAGGCCTTGGAGAAAGTTCTCAAAGTAATGACATTATCGTAGCGATAGCTCATCGAATCTGGATAATCGTCAAACTCCTCTGCAAACTCAAAGTAAGCTTCATCCAAAATGACAAGTGTGTGAGACGGAACTTTTTGCATAATGAGGTCAAATTCAGGTTTAGTCATAAAAGTACCAGTCGGATTGTTTGGATTGGCAATGTAAATGACCCTTGTTCTCTCTGAAATACTTTCAGCGATCGCTGTTGCATTATAGCGATAGTCAGGTGTTAGAGAGATTTTTTTTAGTTCGGCCCCTACACTTTGGGCCAGAATATAAAATCCAATAAATGTTTTTTCACTCGTTAAGACTTCATCACCTGGTCGAAGAAAAGCGCGTGCAATATAGGCCATAATCCCCTCGCTTCCATTACCGAGTATAATATTTTCAAGCTTGAGATTATAGAGATCGGCCAATTTTCTTTTAAGTTCGTAGGCATGCATATCGGGATAACGGTGAAGATCCCAGAGTGCTCCTGTCATTTCTCGAATAGCAAAAGGACTAGGTCCAAGAGGGTTTTCATTACTCGCAAGCTTGGAAATTTTGGTGAGTCCTCGCTCTCTTGCTAGCTCATCAATTGGTTTTCCGGCCTGATAGACTTTTAGGTTTTTTATATAATCTGGGACAAGACCTTGCGGGGCCCGATGCTGTTGCACTTCACTCATGAATTACTCGCCGTGTTGAGAATTGTGTTTGTGTACATTGTTTGCAGGAGAATCTAGCATAGATTATGAATATATAAAATATTGGGCCTTGTCAGAAATTTGATGTTGGGCAGAGCGTTGGAGGGGCTGTGATTTTTGATGAGTCTCACTTAGAAGTTGTAAAGAATGGTGTCGAAATGTTTAATCGCGACCAGTTCTGGGAGTGCCATGAAGAATTTGAACACCATTGGCTTGAAAATCGAGGGGATCCGGTCAGAGACGTTTACTGGGCCATTATTCAGGTTGCTGCTGCGCTTTTCCATTTTAGGGAAGGTAACCTGACAGGGGCCAAAGGAATGCTTTATAAGGCCGTTGATAAATTTGAGCGATGTGAAAAAGCACATATTGAATCAGAGCTTTTAAATAAATGTTTAACTTGGCAAGAGTTTAAAAGGGTTTCTCGTCAGATTAATGATCTTGGTGAAAAAGCGACCATTGAGGATTTTCACCGCTTGTATCAATTTAAATTTCCAGACCCTTCAAAATGGGATGAGTTGATGGGTCGACAATAAAGGATAATAAAGTGTCAGTTCGTAAAATTTTAATTTTGGCCTCTGAACGTGAGGGTGACGATATCGGACTCGTCAATTTTCTTGTTGGATTGAAAACCTTATATAAGTCTGCTGAGATTAATATAATTGGAGACTCACGTTTTGGGTATATTTCTGCTGTGAGTGAAGATATCAGGTTCTTTCCAATTGATTATGCTGATCATAATTTAGTGAGTGCGTATAAGTTTGCTTATAATCTTAAAGATGTTTTTAATATTGATATAGCTTTTGACTTTGAATCATCCTTAATAAGCTCTGCTATAACTCTTACCATAAGACCAAGTAAGAGTATTGGATTTAAAAAGAATATTCTACAGAACTTATATAGTTATAAACTTGAGTTAAAATCAGATGAATCCCATTACTATGAGTTTATAAAGACTGTAGAAACACTTTCTTTAGCAGACTACTCCTCGATCTGTGAACTCACGAAGGTTGTTGATAAAGAAAAGGCTTTGTTTAGTGATGCACATCGGCCGTGGCGTGTATGTTTATTCAAAAAGCTTATTAATGGAAGTGAAACACAAGTTATTATTTCACAAAATATTGATGAAGAAGAAAAGCTCGAATTTTGTGAAGAATTAGTTTTTCTTGAGTCTGACCAAGGAGAAAGCAAATATCTCATTTTTTCACAAAATAAAAAAGATCATGAGCTTGATTTAAAGGTGCGTGGCTTCGAATTTGGCCATGTCTCTGTTGAAAATATTCGAAAATCTTTTGAGTTTGCAGATGTGCTGATCACTGATTTGACTTGGGTTGCAGAGTACGGCGTTAGTCGCGGTCTACCAGTTGTTCTAATAACTTCCTCTCAGGAGGTTTTTGATCGATCTCATGAAGATATGTGTAGAGTATTTATGAGTTTTGATAAGGAGAAAATAAGTTACTTTAAACTTACTTCTCCTTATCAAGATGGGCCAAAACGGCTTAAGAATGTTGCCCATGTCATGGAATCAATTGATGAGTACTTTGACGACTATCAGGCCACCCTCAAGTCGATTGAAGACATTAAAGATCCTCAAGCCAATCATTAACTGGTTTTGGCAAACTTGCTGGAGGAGTATAATCTTCAGATGGGCGAATGATTTGTGAGGCACTGGCCTCTTCTCTTGGTTGCCATTCATCAGTTGGGGTTGGAAGTTCTTGTTGGCGATTAATGATTCTTTCAACAATTGTTTGAATTCGATTCTTTTCTGCCAAATAGGCCTTTTGTTCCTTTTTTATGATCCTAAAATTGGCCATCTCGTCACTGCTTATATCAATAGCAAACTCATCAATTCTTGAAAATTTAATGAATTGATAAAGGCTTAGGGAGAGACGCTCGATAGAGCGGAGAGAGAATTGGTTAAGTTCATGTTTAATTATTTCTTCTTCAGCAAGGGAAAATAGTCTAATCCATGGCAGAATTAAATTGGCCTTGTTCATTTCTCTTTGTTCTTCTGGTGAAAGCTCTCGTCCTTGCTCCTGCTCCAAAAGCGCCCGACGAAATATATTATTTCGAAAAAGCTGGTCAAGATCAGTAGAAATAGCTTGAACAAGCCAAGTATAAATTGGAGAAGAGACCTTTGATGAATCTACTTGTTCACGAAACTGTCGAAGGAGTTGTATGTCAATACTTCTGGCATCTGTAAAACCTGCAGGATGATTTGTCATGAGATCTTTGTAAATTTGAGATTTAACGAAAAAGAGGATGTCCTGCTCTTCAAGCTCATTTAGTGTCTGGTCTATAACTTTTAATTGATTAACGATTTGAGGATATATCTCACTTTCAGTTGTTAGTTCTAGATGGTTTAGTATCAGTCTTAACTCTAGGGGGAGTCCATCTGAAGGCTGAACGATTTTGATCGATGAATTTGCAATCAAAGGGAGAGTGAAAAAAATAAAAGAGAAGAGTATTTGTTTTGTGGTGGGCATAAGATTAACCTTCATTTTCAAGCGATCTTAAAAGAATGTCTTGAGTTGTGTAATCACTTTGACCTTTTAGAACATATACATTTTCACGAAATGGTATAAGAATCGATTTATCCATTTGAATGAGTTGTGTGACGAAGTTAAGGGAGGTGATTATGGACATCTCGTTTGCACCGTTAATTTTTGCGACTTCACTTGTTCTTCTTCCACTTAGTTCTCGGGTGTTTTTTATGAAGTAAATTTCATTTTTATTCTTATCGCAAAGTAGGCTTCCTAAGTCGTTATACCTCGATTGATATATAGTTTCGGAGCGATCAATGCTTAGATTGTTTCTTGGTATTTTGTGAATCATGCTTCCATTTTGACTTTTTCTCACCCCAATTTCTTGAATCACAAGATAGTCTCGAAGGAGACATATGTTTAAGTGTTGGTTTGCAGATGCGGTTTGGAGTAAGATATTGGTTTCGTTTTCTGATCGGTTGTGCTTGATCACGGCCTGGGTTCCTCGAGCGCCTATGTCTGTGTATAGAATCGTTGAGTCTGAACTCATCAAGGTCTGTGGCTGGAAGTAAGGGTTTAAACGATTAATTAATTCGACATTAAAGCGAAGAACTGGTGTTTCAAAATTTTGAAAAATAATTCTTCTGTCTTGCGGTGAAAAGTAGGAAATCCACTCGCCATCGCGATGAAGTCTTGCATTTTGACCTTGTCCAACTTTTTCTACTCTCGTGCGACCTCGTGTTGTTTTGTATATATCATTTGGTCTTCTTAGATTTAGGTTAGAGTGAAGATCTTCAGTTACTTCTATGACTAAATTATTTGTTCTCGGGTTTCCATAGACTTTATAGTGAGTGCCGGGAGAAGACGATATAAGCTCTTCGATACTGTAGTTTGTTGAAAGTAGAAGTGTACCACTTCTTCTCTGGTAATACGTAAATCTGCCATCATCAGTGATAAATAGAATATTATTTAATTCTTGCTTAGCTTTTAATTCGGGGAGTTCGCCCGATTCATTTGCAAATAGAGTCGCGGAGGTAATAAATGTTGAAAAAATAAAAAAATATTTTAATTTAATGAAGACCATAAAGTGTCCATAATCTAGTTGGGTGTAACCGAGAATAAGCTGCTACGGCATTAAGTATATAGCTCCATGAAATTAATTGGGGGTTGTGAATGTCATCCGTTGAAGTTCTTATCGAGACTAAAGTGTCTGGCCCATCTTGGATTTGCCCATCGACGATGAAGGGAACAGGACGGCATTCGTTAAGGTTTGTTTTATTAAATGAGTGAGGCATAATATCTTCAATACAGCCCATGCCATGAATGATTGAGTCGGGGTTTTGCTCAAGAAATACTCTGAGGTCTGTTAAGCTTCTAATTTCTCGAGATCTCAAATCAAACTTATTTCCAATAAGAAAAGCACTCGACTCTCTATGAACGCTATGATTCGGAGCGAAGTAGTGAAACTTTGGGTTATCCTTATAAGTGATGGAGTCAATTTTATTCTCATTGAGGTAAATTGTTTTATCACAATGGAGAAAGGTGCAATTTGATTCATCGTAAACTATGTGACACCCCGCCTGAAACTCTAATCTCGTTGGCCTATATATAGATTTTGGAACCATTCTGCACTCTAGTCCTTCTGGTGTACTTGTAATTTGATTGAGTATGTCTCTTATAACTTTTGTCTCAGAGATATCTGATTCCTGGTGATCTC
>SKIL01000122.1 GCA_007116425.1 Bacteriovoracaceae bacterium
ATAGAGGCAGGGATAGAGATCGAGGTAAATGAAAAAAAAGAATCTCAGCTTTCGGGTAAAAAAATATGCATTACCGGACCATTGAGTGAAAAAAGATCCGTCATCGAAGATCGGATACGCGAATACGGGGGCATTGTAGTTAATAGTGTTTCAGCTAAAACAGACTACCTGGTGACCAATGAAGAAGAGGCGACTTCGAGTAAGCATAAAAAGGCGATAGGATTGAATCTTCCGATTATAAAGGAAAAAGATCTAAAAGATATGCTGGATGCAGACTGAAATAATTCTTTTTATCTCATCAATTGCAATAAGTGCTTTCGGAAATATTGTAGGAATTGGAGGCGGTGCTTTAATTGTACCCCTGTTAGTTCTCTTAGATGTATTACCCATCAATATGGCCATTGGGACAGCGACAATCGCACTCTTGGCTTCAAGCATAACCGGTTCAATTATTAATTATAAAAATAAATCAATTCGAATTAAAGAGGGAATCATTTTTGAAGTCCCAGCAGTGTTTGGTGTTATCCTTGGTGCCTATTTAACAAGTGTATTATCTATAGCTCTTTTGCAAAAAGTGTTTGCCGTTTACTTAGTTTGGAATGGTTTACGTATTATACGCAACTCTGCCGGTCGATGGATCAGTAAAATTATAAAAATGACAAATTCAGTAGGTCCTTTTATTGATGATAAAAAGCAAATTAGCTTATTGCTTTTAACGTTAACTGGAAGCTTTGCCGGGGTGATTTCAGGACTCTTTGGAATTGGAGGAGGAGTAGTTAAAACTCCAGTGCTAATTAAAGTGTTTAAGTTTGATATAAAACAAGCTGTCTCAACATCCATTTTTATGATTATAATAACTTCGGCGTTTGCCGCGCTTTCTCACTCATATTTGGGTAATGTAAATGTCAGAGTTGGAATCCCAATTGTCCTTGGGTTTGTTTTAGGTGCTATTGTTGGTGCTAAAATGAAAGAGAAAATATCTCCAAATAAAATTCTAAAGCTACTAGGGGTCACGATGATCGCCGTCGGAGCTTCTTTATTAATTCAAATTTAAAAAAAGAATAAAATCCAAAAGATAATTCACCTGCTTGGCAATATGTTAAAAGCGGAGAGGTGACTATGAGCTTAATAAAATATACATGTCAAAATTGTCGTGCCCAAACACCAAAGTGGCAGGGTAAATGCTATCAATGCAACACTTGGAATTCACTAGAAGAAATAGCATTGGTAGATCGACAGAGAAATCATAGGGAATTAAGAAGTCGATTAAAAAGGGCCCATGAAATTAGCGGTCAAGACTTGAAAAAACTAGAAACAGGAATTAATCAGATTGATAATTTATTTGGTAATGGAATAACTTCTTCAAGTTCAACACTCTTTACAGGAGGGCCTGGTGCGGGCAAGTCATCACTTCTTCTTTGGTTTGTTAATAAACTATTAGAAACTAATGAAAATATATCCGCACTTTATGTTAGTGGTGAAGAGACTTTAGAGCAATTGGCATCTCGAGTAAATAGATTAAATATTACAAATGAGAAGTTGTATTTGTTAGAGACAAATAACTGGGAAGATATAGTTGGTGCTTTGTATGAACTTCGACCAAAAATAATTGTGATTGATTCTGTTCAGACAATTATATCAAGTGAAGTTTTGGGAAGTATGGGCTCAGCTCCACAGTCAAAAGAAATTGCATATAATCTAACAGAGTATGTAAAAGAAAATAAAGCAATAGGGCTTCTTATCGCACAAATAAATAAACAAGGCCAAACAGCAGGTCCCAAAATGCTAGAACATATTGTTGATACGATAATTGAAATCAAAAGAAGCTCAAGTATTGAATATCGCGAAATTAAATGTACGAAGAATAGGTATGGAAATACTGATCAACGCCTGTATGCAAAAATAAATGAAAAAGAAATAATTATTTTTAATGAGGAAGACAAAAAGAAGCATGAAACATCCGTTGGAACGGTATATGGAGAAGCTGTCATTAATGGTATAAAGAAAAAAGTTGAGATTCAGACATTAATTAAAAATACGACAGATAAAAAAATTATAAGTATTAATTCTGGATATCCCAAAGAAAGACTAAGAACATTGATTATGATTCTAGACAACAACTTGGGAATCAATCTAAGTGAATATAATATCTATCTTAAGATTGGTGAAAGATATAATAATCATGAAGATAGCTTGGATTTATGTATAGCGGTTTCATTAATAAGTGCTTATTTTAAAAAATCTGTTATGAAATCTGTTTCAATGTCTGCGAAAATAAAACTAAATGGGGAAATTGTGTATCCTGAAGAACAACAGATCGCAAAGTCCAGCTGCAAGAAGGTTCGTTCAGTTATAAATCTTTGCGATTATTTAGAAAAGCTATAAGTACAATCTCTTAATAGCATTTTCCCATTGATGATATTTAGTTTCATAAAATGGAGTCAAATTGTTAATGGGTTCAAAAGTTCGATCTTCCTTCCATAGTTCTTTAATTCCATCAAAGTCGATATGTCCGCTACCAATTGCACAGGCGAGGGCCGCTCCATATGCAGTTGTTTCGATTACTTCTGGCCGTATGACTTTAAGTTTTGAGACACTTGCTTGAATTTCCATGAGTAAATTATTATTAACCGCGCCACCATCAACTTTCATTTCAGCTATGTGCTCACCAAAGTCCTTGGTCATTGACGCTAAGAGATCATGAATTGAAAGCGCGATTCCATCTAAGCATGCACGAGCAATATGTCCTTGGTGGGTATCACGGGGATATC
>SKIL01000263.1 GCA_007116425.1 Bacteriovoracaceae bacterium
ACGGGCATTAAGAATGGCATTTTGTGGTCATTTTGCTCTGTCAAAGGAGTGTCAATAAACCCTGGGCACACACATGAAACAGCGATGCCATGTCGCTTATAATCTAGAGCGAGACCTTCACATAGAACACTCACAGCGGCCTTAGAAGCACTGTAAAAACTTGCTCCGGGAAGCCCAATAAAGCCCGCAACTGAAGAAATGGCAACGAGTTGTCCGCCTCCGTTTGCCAACATATATTTTGCGGCCGGAGCAAAAGAGTGAAGAACACCTAAATAATTTACCTTTGCGATATCGAGGCCGATGGGAAAGCTTGGCGAAGCAGACTTCGCACCCACAGAGCGACCAGCATTTGCAATCAAAATATCTAGCCCCTCGCAGACATGAGTAAAATCGTTGATAACCTTTTCCATTGCTTCACAGTCTGTCACATCTACAGAATATGCAATAAAATGCGGGTTGCCAGTATTTTCTTTTATTAGATCAGAGATTTTACTAAGATCGCGTCCTGTTACGCCAACAAAATTTTTGTCAGTAAGGTCTTCGTTTTCTCGTAAGTAATACTTTGCAAGCGCAAGTCCTATCCCCGAGGTTCCGCCTGTAATTAAAATTCGCTTTCCCATAATAAACCTAAAATTTAATGCTTATGATCGCAACAATTGTGATCTTCATGATCGCCATGGTCATGAGAGTGAGAGTGCCCTCCAGTTTTCAAAAAATAAACTCGAGTTAAACTCCAGGCCAAGAGTAAAATTAAAACGACCGCCGCAAAGTGATCAAATAGACCCATATGCTGATGAGACTCTTCGACCCTAAAATAAGTCGGCCAAGAGTAGAAGGAATAGGCCCAGTCGACAACATAAGAAAAAACTAACGCGACAAAAGCAACCGAGAAAACATTTAAAATCACACCTCTTGTCCCAAGAGCTTTTTGCAAGACGAGCATATTTGGTAAGCTTATCGCCGGGCCAACCAATAATAAAATTAAAGCAGCTCCAGGGCTGACACCTTTTAGTACTAAAGCGGCAGCAATTGGAGTTGTTGCAGATGCACATAAATACAAAGGAATTCCCACGACAATAAAAATAGCTCGAGTTATAGTCGGATCAGACTGCATAAAAATATCATCTGGTAAGAATGCCGCTAGAGCTGCGCCCACAACAATACCAAATAAAAACCAGCCCGATATATCATCTAAAAGATCGCCAAAAGCATAAGAGATGGCCGCTTTAAATTTTTGAGGACTACTAAGTGAGTTCTCCTCTTTAGAGTCAATATTACTCTCGACTCCTTGACGATTTTCTTTATTTTTATCGGGAGAAATGGGCGTATCGTTAGGGTTAAAAAAAATCTGAAGAGTTCCTCCCATCACGGCAGAAAAAAAGGCGGCCACAGGCCTAAAAATAGTCATCGGCAGATCCATCATTGCATAAGTTACCGCAATAGAATCGGCTCCAGACTCAGGAGTTGAAATAACAAAGGAGCTAGTGGCCGACTTCGACGCCCCAGAGCGCCTAAGTCCAAGGGCCGTAGGAATAACAGAACACGAGCAAAGAGGGAGTGGAACACCAAAAAAGGCCGCTTTTACAGTTGAGCTAATTGACTCTTCCCCCAGCCATTTTTGAACCAATTTTAAAGGGATCCAAATATATATAATCCCTCCAAAAATGAGACCCAAAACCAAAAAAGGAGAAGTTAGAGCGAGGTAATGCCAAAACTCTACTCCATACGTATAAATAAACTCGATATAGAGGTTAAAATTCATAATTCATCATATCTTTCGTTAACTCGAGCTTGCAACAAAACTTATGAAAAAACCAAAACTTGCGATCTTGTTTTTGATTTACAAACCCTTTGAAATTAGTTTCAATTTTTGTGCTTGTCACAAAGTATTTTGGCCGATAAAAAGCTAAAAATTAGAATGAAGCTAGATCAAATTTAGATATTTAGAAGTATTAAAAATAAAGATCTTAGATTAAGGAGCTTAACTCTGTGAAATTCCTCAAACTTCAAATCCTCAGTTTTCTTCTCGTCCTCTCCACCTCACTTTATGCGCGCTATGACTGGCAACAAGTTGATCCAAACTTTGCTAGAGCTTATGAAACAGCCGAACAGACACTACAGCAGGCCATTCAAAGAGCTCGCGACGAGGGCCGCACACTTAGAACTGGTGAACTCAGAGCTAGACAGCACCAAGACAAATGGCAAGAGGTTTCATTTAGCAGAAAGCTTCATATTTATTATGGCAATGATGAGCTGGACTACAAGCCGCAAAGAAGAGGTAAGGTCTACGTTGAAGTAGAAAATATGCAACCAGGAGAAGAGTATCTCAGAGTTGTCTTTGATGTTTCTGGTGATTACTACCGAGTAGAGCGAGGCACTTTCAACGGTCGATATTTAGATGTTCCAGATAGTGATTTCCAGCGCTATGTTGGCGTTTACGGTGAAGATATTGATAAGCCTGATAATCTTAATTTTTATCAGTGGAGAAACTTTTTCCGAGAAGAAACTCACTTTAAGGCCAAGCCTTAATTTTTTAACTTTTTGTTCGGAATAACTTGACGGGTTTTACCTCCGTCGTTTATATTACCTGAAATTTCCAAAGAAATGCGGGGGCGTAGTTGAGTTGGTTACAATGCCGGCCTGTCACGCCGGAGGTCGAGGGTTCGAGTCCCTTCGCTCCCGCCATTTTCGATACCGAGATTTACGAGATAAGACATTGAAAATAAAGAAAAAAGGACTCTACACACTTCATGGTGGAACACACCGCACTC
>SKIL01000029.1 GCA_007116425.1 Bacteriovoracaceae bacterium
AAGGGGACTTATAAAAGAAGTTGATCCTCGATATGCTGCCCACTGTGTTGTTGGGGGGATTTTTCATATCTATACTCTATGGCTTGAAGGTTTAGTTCAAGATGATGTTGAAACTATATTGACTAATACCTTAGACTTCTATTTACAGGCCCTTATAAAAGAGCCTTTTTAAATTCTTTTTCTTTTTTTCGGGGAAGGATATTCTTTAAAGTTGTGAGGCCTAAAGTATCGAAATTGATTTGTCTATTAAAGCCAAAAGCTTAAGCAAATCGATGACAATAGCTATGAGCTCTCCTTTCAATGCAATCTCTCCTTCTCAAGTCTTTGAGGATGTTAAGCCACCTCTAGAGCATTACAGGCCTTAAAACAAAAAAGCTGTAAGTTTTTGAATTTATGTTTGCCTGTGTGCATTTGTCTTAAAAATTAAGTGTTTTGTGATATTTTTTTGTTATAATAACACAAAATTCTTAATAATTGTGGTGAGTATGAAGGGTGACAATAATAAGTCTAAAGAAAATGAAATATCAGGCAGCAAGGAGTTGTTTGCAATTGCATTTGCTCAAGCTGGATTGTTCACTGCTAAGCAGGCAAGTAAATGTGGATATGCCACTAAGAATCATTACTATCACGTCAAGAGAGGCCATTGGACTAGACAGATCAGAGGTATCTATAAGTTGAGTTTGATCCCAGCGAGTGCTGAGACTGAATATTGGCTTTGGTATTTGTGGAGTCGCGATAGAGAAGATAATCCTCAGGGAGTATTCTCGCATTTGACTGCGCTTTCACTGTACGGCCTTAGTGATGTTAATCCTGAAAAGATTGATATGAGCGTTCCTAAGAATTTTAGAAAAAATAGTGAGATTCCGGAAATTTTGCAATTGCATAAATTGAACTTGAGTAAAAGTGACGTTCAAACAATTAATGGATTGAAAGTTATGACCCCGTTGAAAACACTTCTTCAATTGGCCGTCGAAGGTAAAACCTCAGTTGAGATACTTGAAGCCGGAGTAAAAGAGGCCTTGGCCAGAGGAATGATTATTCGAGATGATTTAAAGAAAAATTCAATTTTAGCGAGATATGCTCTATGAGCTTAAAAGAAAAATATCAAACTGCATCGGCCTATCGAATGGCGATACAAGTGCTTGTGTATATATTGTGAATTAGGAGTTTATTTTGAGCAGTTTCCAAAATTCAGTTCTAGATTTTTCAAAAAAATTTAATTTAAGTTTTTATGATAAGTTGAAAATTTATTTGTGCTATCCTGCGTTTAAGGCATGCTGGATCTATAATAATCGACCTGAGAAAAAAAGGTTGGCCGAATTTATTTTGTATTGGAGTAAATTCTTTACTTTAAAAATAAAGATTTCATCTAAATATAGAGGCCTATCGAAAGTATCAATTCGACTTAACGCTAGTGATATACAAAGTTTTAAGGAGATATTTTGGGGCAATGAATATGATCATGATATTCAGCTTGATGATTGTGAGAGTTTTATTGATTGTGGCGCTAATAATGGTATGGTTAGTTTTTTTCTACTACATTATGCCCCTCTTTCTAAAATAATTCTGATTGAGGCCAACCCTCAGTTAATTCCTTTTTTAAGTAAAAACCTTAAGGGTTTACCACAAGAAGTTGAATATTCTTTGTTGAATATTTGTGTTTCAGGTCAATCAAAGGAAAGCGTCTCTTTTTATATCTCTAATAATCACCGGCTTTCTTCGATGTCTCATTTCCCTGGTGCCGAAAAGGTGAATGTCAGCTCAAAGCCTTTACGTCAAATTTTGGCAGAACATTCAATGCAAAATGTAGATATTTTAAAGATGGATATCGAAGGGGCTGAATTTGATATTTTGGAAAGCGATCCGTCTGTTTTTCAATCTTTTCGCTATTTATTTCTTGAGATTCATGGAGACGCCCATAAGCGAGGATATTTTCTCGATAAGATATGCGACTTGGGTTTTGAGGTGATAAAGAGGAAAGAGTACGTTGCGGCCGAGTGCGAGACGACTATATTAAAAAATATTTGATCCAGAGGGTATCGGCTTCATTATTATTGGAGCCCTCGCGATTTTTGCGAAAGTTTGCCATAAGCTTTGACACTACTTGTCCAACTCATTTGCCATACTAACCTAAAAGAGAGGTTATTATGGCATATGAATTCGCAAAAGGGCATTTGATCAAAATCTCCAAGACGCTCCTTCAGTTATCTGAGGTGAAGCTCGATTATAAGTTTTTCGCGATGATGGGGCCTGTACTAGGGGATCAGGGGCGCAAAAGGGTCATGCTCATTCTGTTTGAGGAGCTCATCAAGTTACAAAATAAAACTCCAACCGACTACTATCTCGTCATGGGAAAAGACTCTGGGACTTCAGACCTGAGAAGAATCTTAAGAGATTCTAATTGGAGGCTACTTTTATCCCACAAAGATAAATCTATCCGTGAACTAGGAGAAAAAATTCATCAAGAGTTTTTCGCGAAGTCCAGTCTTGAAAATTCAAAACAACCAAATGTCTCTGATTTTTATATTGATAATGAGGACTTTGAGTCTGTATTGGACTCTTTTATTCATCTCTCTTCTTTTAACCAGTTTGGAATAAAAAGTTTACTCATAGATCAAATAAATCTGATAACTAAAGATCTTCATGGGCAAGAATACCCAGAGGTTTTTAGTCGCCTGAGTGACGTTTTTAAATTGTCTGAGTTTCAAAGAGAGATTTTATTTTACTATTATATTTTTTAAACTATTGATGAGTTG
>SKIL01000221.1 GCA_007116425.1 Bacteriovoracaceae bacterium
AACGTCCTCGTTTTATTGAGATAGCTAAAAATGTTTTTGACAATAACCCCTGCTTTAAGAAAGTCATGGGGATATTACCAGCTCAAGGGACGCACGATGTGCTTACAATCTTGCCTGGGATTTTTATTATCGGAGGAATTTTTGGAACATTTTTAGGAATTATGGCCGCTCTTCCTGGACTAAGTGAAATTAGAGTTGAAGATGTAGTAGGTGCCAAAGTCATTATGGATGAGTTCTTGGCAAGAATTGCTTTTTCTATGAGTTCATCAATCATTGGGATTATTCTCTCTGTTCTTATGACAATTGTGAATACGATGTTCAATCCCGAAAAAACTTTTCTAAAAACGTTGAATAAATTTGAAAATACCATGGAGCTTTTGTGGGATTGCTGTGAAAATAACGATCGCCCTAGTGATATTCCTAACTTTGATCAATATAGAGATCCAATTGAGGCCTTGGCGGAAGAATCAGTTAATGGGCAAGTTAGAGGGAAAGAGCGGCAAATTAAAGTTCGTGAAAATATGCCTCCAATACCACCAGCTCCAAATTTAGAGAATAAGGATGATGAAGATGAGGAGATTAAAGAGGCCTCTTAGATAAAATTAGATGAAAAAACAAGGCGCAATAATATCTATTAATATTGAGGGTGAAGTCACTTATAAAAAAGTGAAGACGGATTCCTTTAGCATTGGTAGATCCTCAAAAGATAATGTGTCTGTTCGCCATGCGAAGATGAGTCGTAGCCACCTTAAAGTTAAATTAAATGATGAGAATATCTTCATTCGTGACGATGGATCAACAAATGGTACGATGATCAATATGAAAAAAATCCCACGTAAAGAGTGGTTTAAAATTGAGAGCACCGATGAGATCGGGATTGGTGAGCCTGAAATTATTCTTAAGATTGAGTCTCTTTCTACTGCGAAGGGAGACATGGGCGAAAACACGGTTGTCATTGAAATGCCAAAAAAGACGTCGGCCGCATTTTTTCCATCATCAACTCTAAGACCTGAAGTCACGGCCTCCAATTTTCATAATTCTCCAGTCCAAACTCAGATGAGACCTGTTGCTCAGGTCCAAGAAGTGACGCAAGAAGAGGTTCAAGAGGAAGTACAAGCGTCTATTAACGACGCAGAATCGGGAATACTTGTAGAAGAAGCGAATCCTGAAGTTGATGAGATGGTTAAAAAAGCTCTCGAAGAAGTTGACTCGAGCAATTTTGAACTCTCTGAACTCGAGCGCAATCGCATTGAAATCGAAAATAAAATGTTCACGGCCAAGTTGCACCAGGCGGCCAAGGCCCGTGCGGCACAAATCCTTGCAGAATCTCGGTCAAAGCTTCAAGAGAACGAAGAAAAATTAAAAACAATTGAAGATGAACTTGAACAGAAGAAGTCTGTACTAGAAGAAAAATATGAAGAGCGGGAAAAGGCCCTCGAAGCTGGCCATTCAGAAAAGATTGATAAACTACAATCTGAAATCGATGAGTATCATGAGCGATTAAGTTGTATTAAGGAAGAAAAAGAAAAACTTTCAGAGAATTGCCTAGAACTTGAACGTGAAGTTCGTTCTTTGAGTCATGAGGCTGACCGTGCAAGTGATCGCCTGAAGGACCTTGAGCGTAAAGAGGATGAAGTAAAAGAAATTATTGAAAAATACCGTACTCAAGAAGATCAATGCATAACCTCAATTGGCCGTTTAAAAGATGAGATGTCTAGCTATCAGAGACAAACGAGACTTTTGTCGGATGAACTTACGACTTTAAAAGAGCGAGAGGAGCGTGCCAATAAACGCGTCGATGAACTCAATCAAAGCATTGAAGAATATTCGCATAAGAGGCTTGAGGAAGAACAAGAACTGAGAGAGCTGAGAGAGCAAGTCGATCGTGCTCGAGATGAAAAGAAAATTTTGGATGAGAGTATAGAGCTTTTACGTCTTAATCATGAAGAGATCAAGAAGCAATTGGAAGATAAGAAGGATCGATCCCTTAAGGAGCTTGAAGCGGAACTCAATAAAAGGCGTGAAAAAGTTGAGCTTGAGCATAGAGAGCGAAAAAATGAACTGATGTTTGAGCTTAAAGATCTTAGAGCAAGTCATGAGAGTAAACTAGAGAGTGAATTAGAGCGGCTTGAATCTCAAAAGGTAACTCATCAAAAAAATATAGAAGACCTTGCTCAGGAAAGGGAAAGAATTCTTACCGAGTCAAAAGCGAAGGCCGAAGAAATTGTGGAGCATGCCAGATCTCAAGCTGAAAATACTCAATCTCAATCGCAGGCAAAGGCAGATCAAATCCTGGGGCAAGCAAAAGAGGAGGCGATTCAGAAAATTCGTTCGGCCGAAGAGAAAGAAAATCAAATAATTGAGAGATCAGAGAAAGTACTCGCAGATGCTAGTGATAAGGCACAAAAAATTATTGATAGTGCGATTAGTGATTCAAAATCTAAGAAAGAAGAAATTGAGGAGATTATTTCTGGGCTTACTGAACAGCAAAATACAATGCAGGCCTCAGTAGCTGAACTTGAAGAAAAAATAAGTCAATTAAATTCAAATTATGAGCAGAGAGTGCTGGAACAAGAGCAGGAGTATGAGGCCTTAACTGTGGCGAAAGAAGATGAACTCAAAAAACTGCATGATTTGCGCGAGGCCGAATATCTTGAGAGCTATAATTTAAAGATTGAAGAGCTTCAAGAAGAATTTAAGACTAAGCACGAGGTGTTACATGCCGAATATGAAAAGCAAAAAC
>SKIL01000234.1 GCA_007116425.1 Bacteriovoracaceae bacterium
AATGGAGTAAAACTCAGCGCAAAAATATATTTAATGAATTTCAATCTTATGCAACATTTCCATCAGGTCCAAAAGGTCTCAGTTGGATAGAGATTCACGAAGAATTTAGAGATGAAAGCTTTTTTTGGAATAGTCTTAAAGGGCTCGATTTAACTCAAAATGAAGAATATCCTTCACCCGATGAAACACCTCTTGCAGAGATTCAGCCACCAAAGCACGTCCTAAATAACTTTATTAAGATTTTCTGTTTTAGATCAATAACTCTCTATATCTTTAGAATGAGGTTTATCTCGGCGCTTTCTAATCGCCTAGAGATTCCCTTGCTTTCAAGCTCTTTGTTGAACCCCAATGCTTTTATCCAAAGTCACTTTCGTCGAGGAAGTTCAACTGAAATTAAAGCAAAATCTCTTCAGTCTAATGAATATAGTTGGTATATTCCCTCCCCAGAACTTACAGACATTCTTCACCAGATCTCCGCGAAAATGTCACATCTTACGACAACCGAAATTATGAAGATTTTTTCAAGTGAGTCTTCGGACTTAATTGAAAAAAGCAAGCTTGAATTTAAGGACTCGGATTATTCTCACTCTCTATCTCACAAGTGTTTTGGACAGTTCATCAATGATCTTCTTTTATTTTTTCCCCACTGGATAAAGGGTGAAAAGCTACTTCCAACTCCAGATCAAACGAGAGTAAAACCATTTCTTGAGCGGCAAAGAACTTCACTTAAAGGTCTTTATAATAAAAAGTGCGAAGTTCTAAATACGAAGTTTGCCGGTGACAATATGTCGGCCATAAGTCTTTCCCATTGGCTTGCTCAAGAGTCAACAGTTTCTAAAAATAACTCGTTAACTTCTCAAAATGAAATCCTTTGCCCAGAGTTTATTGGAAGAAACTTTAAAAGTGGAAAATTCC
The DNA here is from genome assembly GCA_007116425.1 of Bacteriovoracaceae bacterium. GTDB lineage: Bacteria > Bdellovibrionota > Bacteriovoracia > Bacteriovoracales > Bacteriovoracaceae > SKIL01. The sequence continues at coordinate 916 of SKIL01000234.1, forward strand.
TTAAATACTGTCATGAGCTCCAATATCTCTATTTTCTTGTTCAGCTTTCAAGTACAGAGAGTGAATCTGTAATCAAGTTCATTTCACATGTCTTTAGAGAAAAGTATGACACTCATCACACTGATGACTCTGGCCAAATGAACTTTTTCAACCAGTTTAATAAGGAAGACTCTACTCAAGAGGTTGATGAAACTAAGTTTCATCGAACAGTTTTAAACTTAATTCGCATGCCCAGAAAAAACCCTCACCACTATCTCATAAATCAAATTTTGACAGAGGGAAAGTCTTTAAGAGCACATGGTTTTCTATTTGTTTTCACTAATCAAAAGCTTTTTGTTCCTAGCCATAACGAACGAGTTAAACAGCTCCTATCAGAATATCATGTTCAAGCAAATTTTAGCTTTGAAGAGCTCAAGGGAAAGGGCGAAATTGGTAATTATCTCTATGTCTTAAAAAAGAGAGTCGTTCCTACTCGCTCAAAATCATCTAACTGGGAAGCAGGCAAAATCTTAAGTGAAAAAGAACCCTGCTTAAGCTTTCGCATCAACGGACACCTATCAATTTTTCACAAGTTTAATCTCATTGTAAGTGCTTTAAGAGAATTTATGTTCTTCAAAGAGCCTCACCGGACACCGATATACCAAAAAGAACTGGCAGAAGGTTTTACATTTGAGTTTTATCAAGATGCTATTCTTGACGGAAAACTTTTAAGCTCTACAACCAAAGACAGCTCTCAGATTACACACCCCCTCTTTTTTAGAAAACTTACAAAATCGAGCATGCCTCTTGGCCACTTTTTCAAAATTGAATCTCTTGGGTCAAACTTAAAACAAGAAAGAAAAGGAATTCCAGTCGACTTACTTGGGATTAGTTTTGACAACTCTCGTAAACATCCTTTTGTTTTAATTACCTCATTCCAAGACCCTAACCAAGTTAAGCTTGAGCTTATAAAGTATGAAAACTATTTTGCTAAAAAAGAACAGTATGGAAACGCCTTCTTTCAATATTTTGGCCTGTCTCCAAAAGTCCCACAAATAAATATCAATTTATTTAAAGAGTATTTTGAAACAAGCATTGGAAATCAGGTCATCCAACTTTGCTTAAATGGCGGTCCTGCGAAAATTAAATCAAAACTAAACTCGCTACTCGTACCTCACTTCTTTGCAGACACAAAGCAACTTACCCCCTACCAAGAAGAAGGACTAAACTTTCTTTTCCTATCAGCAGAAGAGTTACTATCGACACACCCAGACAACTTAAAACTACAATGGGAAAATACTAAGAGATATATCAACCAATACCTAACAGACTATACCTGGCAGGTACTTGGCCAACTTTCATATTTTAAAGCACAACTTATTAGTGCTTCAGAGCTCATTGGTGATCATAATCTACCGCTTGAAACTCAACTTTTAAATCCAATGATTATTGAAAAGCTTGTATCTTTAAAAACTGCTTCAATTTTTCCATACAACGAAGAAATTTTCATTGAATTTATTCAGACAAGTCCACAACGACTAAATGTTCCACTTGAAGAAGTCAGGATTTCATCTAATCCAGAAGGTTCTCCTCGACTAGAACTTTATTCAGGCAATCAAAAGATAATTGAACTGCACGGCCCAATGATAAGTATTAAATTTATTCACTTCATTTTAAAGTCATCTCTTAATATGAATATCTTTGAACTTATTAACTCTCTACAGGTTCCTTATTCCAGCGAAATTGAAGGAGTTCTGGGTGCCATGAGTTCTGCTCAAGAAGTTGTGAGGGACCTCTTGAATCAGGCCGAACAGACCATAACCCAATCTTTTATCCA
>SKIL01000214.1 GCA_007116425.1 Bacteriovoracaceae bacterium
TCTCCATTCGCTCTAAAGTGTCTATATCAGAATGAAGGTACTTAATTTTCATTCCAACGCCTCGGTAATACTCTGTAAGCTCTTCTGCTAACTTTTTAGTCAAAGTAGTGATAAGAACTCTATTTCCTTTCGAAATAACGGCCTTGCACTCCCCTAACAAATCATCAACTTGATGGGTAGCATCTCTAACCTCTATAAGTGGATCGAGTAGACCTGTAGGACGAATAATTTGCTCAACAAACTCACCTCCAGACTGTTTTAACTCATAATCAGCAGGAGTTGCCGAGACAAATAAAATATCGTCTAATTTTGACTCAAATTCTTGAAAGTTTAGAGGCCGATTATCTAAAGCACTTGGCAAACGAAAGCCATGCTCTACGAGGTTCATTTTTCTGGCCCTATCTCCTCGATACATCCCTCCAACTTGTGGAACTGTAATATGTGATTCATCGATAAGAATTAAAAAGTCCTTATGAAAAAAATCAATCAGTGTCGGTGGTGGCTCACCAGGAGCTACTCCAGTCATATGCCGGGAATAATTTTCGATACCAGAACAAAAACCCATTTCGTCTAACATTTCAAGGTCTAACATGGTCCTTTGCTCAAGCCTCTGCCGCTCAACTAACTTTTGTTCTTTTTCTAAGAATTGTAAATGTTCACGCAGTTCAATTTTGATGCTTTCAATTGCACTATGGAGTCGATCAGAACTTACAACATAGTGAGACTTAGGGTAAATTGTGACTTTATTTAACTGCCGTAGAACATTCCCCCTTAGAGGATCAACAATCGTTATAACCTCGATCTCATCATCAAAAAACTCTATTCTAATAACCTCGCTATCTTCGTGAGGAGGAAACACTTCAACAATATCGCCACGAACTCTAAAGCAGCCTCGATTAAAATCGAAATCATTTCTCTCATATTGGATAGAGTTAAGTTTTTTTAAAAACTCATTTCTTTCAATTTCATCTCCAACAAAAAGAGTCATTTTTTGGCCATGGTACTCGTCAGGAGAGCCAATCCCATAGATACAACTCACAGATGAAACCACAATTACATCTTCACGCTCTAATAAGCTTCGTGTAGCACTATGCCTTAATTTATCAATCTCATCATTAATAGATGAATCTTTTTCAATATATGTATCAGTACCTGGAACATAGGCTTCTGGCTGGTAATAGTCATAGTAAGAAACAAAGTACTCTACAGCATTATCAGGAAAAAACTCTTTAAATTCTGCATAAAGCTGTGCGGCCAAAGTTTTGTTATGGGCCAAAACGAGGGATTTTTTTCCAAGTCTTTGGATAATATGCGCCATCGAAAATGTTTTCCCGGAACCAGTAACTCCAAGTAATGTCTGGGCCTTTTTTCCGGACTTAAAACCTTTAACCAGAGACTCAATGGCCTCTGGCTGATCACCTGTTGGAGTATAGTTGGAAACGAGATTAAATGGACTTTTCTTTTTAGTACTCAATCTTAAAATTAAAAGTGAAGTCCTGATGAACAGAGCGCAATTCTTCTAAAATACTTAAAAACTGATCAAGAAAGCGCTTATCTAATTTGTCAAATTCATCATCGACAGTAATTTTTAAAAGCACTTGGTTAAGGTCTTTCTCGGTTAAGACATCCCAAAGAGCATCTAAATTATGCCCATAATAAAAAGGAAAGTCGAGAGAATGGAATAAACGCATATGAACTTCTTCGACAGACTTAACACCCGTAAGATTAACTTCTTTTACTTTAATATTTTCAAATCTAGGAGCATCTGAGTTAATCGAAGCAAGTAAAGAAAAACTAGTAAAAGTGAATAAGAACGCTAAAATTATTTTTTTATACATTTACAAATTCCTTAAAGGTAAATCAGGCTTCAAAATATGAGTCAAGCCTAGTATCAATATCTTTTTTATCAACTTCTTGAGATAGCGAAATCTCTTGAGAAATCAAATCACGACACTGCTCTAGCATCTTCTTCTCACCGAAAGAGAGATTCTTTTTCCCTTTTAAGAGAAAAAGAGCACGCATGACTTCGGCAATTTCTTTCAATGAGCCAGTTTTAATTTTCAACATATACTCACGATAGCGACGATTCCAAGTCGAGTTATCAATCGGAATATCGTGATCAGTCAAAAGTTGATAAACCTCTTCAATTTCTGAATCATCGACAAGTTCACGAATTCCCATCTCTGAATCTGTAGGGACCATCACAGTCATTCCGTTGGCCAGAATTCTTATGATGTAGAAATACTGTTTACTCCCACCAAGATCCCTTTCTTCGATATCCGTTACTTGGCCGACACCATGACCGGGACAAACCGCATAGTCGCCAATTTTAAACATAAGACCTCCAAAAAGAGTCTAATTGAACCATCATCTTTATAACCTTTTTTGATACCCCACACAACGCACCTTATACTTTTTACATCACTACTGATATTAAGAATAAAAATGCGCTATTAAGGGCGATTTTTATTAATAATCAATATCAAAAGTACGTCTCACACTAATAACCTTGCGAAATCTAATTCGAATTTTTGCAGGTGAAATATCATTTAAATCAACGTCCAGATTCTCAGGACTTACTCTAATCCTCCCAACCAAGGGAACCCTACCGACAACTTCAATTCCATTTAGTTCGACTTGGGCCGTTAGTTTTTCAGAGTCATAAGAGTCATAAATGATTCGAGCACCATGATCGATTGTCACCTCCTGCAAATGATCTTCTATCA
>SKIL01000380.1 GCA_007116425.1 Bacteriovoracaceae bacterium
TACTGCGACTCTGAAGAACTCGAAGAAGCTTAACTTGCAGGAGAAGTGGCATATCGCCAATCTCATCTAAAAAGATAGTCCCTTTATCTGCTAATTCAAAACGACCTTTTCTTCCACTGATGGCTCCTGTAAAAGCACCTTTTTCGTGACCAAATAATTCACTCTCTAAGAGCTCTCCTGGAATGGCCCCACAATTTACCGATACCATCGGACCTGTAGCACGAGTGGAAAGTTCGTGAATAGCATTTGCCACAAGCTCTTTTCCCGTACCCGAAGGTCCGCCAATAAGAACAGTTGAGTCACTTTTTGCAACTTTTTCAATCCGCTCAAAAACATCTTTCATTATTGGAGAGCGACCAATCATTCCGCAAAATATATCATCTTCACTAGGTCTTTCAATTTTATACTTTCGTGAAATGGAGTCAGAAAAAACCGCCACACTTGAAAACTTGTCATTTTTTTCTTGTGCCGATTTTGAATTAAAAGTTTCAGCAGAAACATTTAACTTCTCAATACACGCTCGCTTAATAAGATCGGCCAAAACCTCAGGGCCAAACGGTTTCGTCAGATAATGAAAAACACCTTTGCGAGTTGCAGAAATAGCAGTCTCAATCGACGCAAAGCCAGTCATCGCGAGAGAAACAAAGGATAGGCCGCTTTCTTTTAAGGTATCAATTAAATAAAGCCCATCAGCACCTGACTCGTTTTTAAAACTTATATCTGTAACCAGACAAAATGGTTCAGGTCTTTCTTGTAGAGAATCTTGAAAAGCGCAAAGAGATTCAATGCAGTCTTGAGGTTTTGTATAGAACTCAACTTCTAGAGGAAGAGTTTTTTCAAGATACTTTTTTATTGTTTTACCAAAAAGTAAGTCGTCTTCGACCAAAACAATTTTTGGCCCTCTGGTAAAAGAATCCGAAAGAGAATCACTATCAAACTTCCTGTGAAGATAATCGAGATCGTTCAAACACTGACTCCTTGTCGCTTGTGAAAGTCGAAAACTCAGCCTTTTGAAAACTGAGTTTGGAAATCAACCATGAAAATCGTATCAGGCCTTTGATATAAGTGTCAATTTTTAGACACTCACAAAAATTTGCCGCAAGTAAAAATAATTGAGAGCAATTAATTGAAAATTATGGTCATAAGTCTTTGAAAGTGCTGAATAGAAGGGTCAGGACCACCGGCCCACACCCAAAAAGAAGTCACACAGAAACTAAACAGTGCAACAAGAAAAAAACATAAAGAAACCTTTCTAAGATCTTTAAGCCAATAGACATACGCCGAGGGAACGGCAATAAAAATCACCGGAATTCCCCAAAAAGGCGTATATCGAATAGCGAAATATAAAGCCTCTTCCATTAGCGATTAATTAGAACATACTCTTAAGTTCATCTAATTTATCAAGTTTTTCCCATGGAAGGTCGAGATCAGTTCGACCAAAATGGCCGTAAGCAGAAGTCGGTTGATAAATCGCTCGCTTAAGATTTAAGCGCTCAATAATGGCGCGTGGACGCATGTCAAAAACCTCATTGATCGCGCGATTAATTTTGCTAACATCGACTTTTTCTGTTCCAAATGTATCAACCAGAAGAGACATCGGCTCGGCCACACCTATAGCATAAGCAACCTGAACAAGTGCTCTATCAGCAAGACCAGCGGCGACAATATGCTTGGCAATATGTCTTGTCGCATAGGCAGCTGAGCGATCTACTTTTGATGGATCCTTACCAGAGAAGGCCCCTCCACCGTGAGCACCATGACCACCATAAGTGTCTACAATAATTTTACGACCAGTCAGACCACAGTCGCCCATTGGTCCACCGATAACAAACTTACCTGTAGGGTTAATGAAAATCTTCGTTTTATCATCAATATATTCTGCAGGAACAACTTTAGAGATAACTTCAGCTCTTACGGCCTCCTCAACATCCTTTAATGACATATTAGGAGCGTGCTGAGTTGAAACGACGATGGCCTGAAGTCTTTTAATATGTCCATCAACGTACTCAGCTGAAACCTGTGTTTTTCCATCTGGCCTAAAGTCTGCCACAATTCCGGACTTTCGAACTTCAGTCAATCTTCTTGCCAAGCGATGAGAGAGGTCGATAGTCAAAGGCATCTGACTTTCTGTTTCATTGATGGCATAACCAAACATAAGGCCCTGGTCACCAGCACCTTGCTCTTTAAAAGTCCCGCTATTTTCATCAACACCTTGGGCGATGTCAGGAGACTGCTTATCTAAAGCAATTAAAACTGCACAAGTTGATCCATCAAAACCTTTATCTGTATGATCGTAACCAATAGCGCGAACTCTTTCCCTTACTAGCTCTTGGAAATCAACTTGAGCAGTGGTTGTGACTTCTCCAGCAACAACAACCATTCCAGTATTGAGCATTGTCTCACATGCAACACGAGCGGCAGGATCCTGCTCAAGCATCGCATCTAAAATCGTATCACTAATTTGATCTGCCATCTTATCAGGATGACCTTCTGTCACAGACTCAGAAGTAAAAACGTAATTTTTTAACATCACAATCTCCAATATATAACGGTAATTAAGTATTCAAAATTACCCAACTAAACAAAAACAAACTAAACAAATAATACACTAATCTGAAAGTCCGGCCATCATAAGAAATTCTTTTATTTATGTCTAGCAGTACTTTTAAAGCGCCACTCTCTCCCTGTAA
>SKIL01000098.1 GCA_007116425.1 Bacteriovoracaceae bacterium
GATAGGTTTCATTTGAAGGACTCGCATCAAGTGGTGAGTTGATTTGCATTGAAACCAATAAAAACAATACGACGAAATGAAACTTTATTAAGAACTTCACATACCCATATCGGACACCGGCCTATTTATCTTAAAATGATTGCGGCCAGTACTTTCGATGACAGTTTTTGTAACAATATTACTATGCCCCATAAACCATTGAAATAAAGGTAAGATTTAGGTAAATATGAGCTAACCTGACAGGGCGAGTCATGTACAAGTCTCCTGGCTCCTTGCTTACTACCCTTCAGCATGATAGAAACACCCATGATAAACCACAAGAAAAGAGGTTTGATCCAATGAGTTTTTTATCACCAGTTGTTTTGACAAAGGATTCAGAATTAAGAGAATTCCAAGAACACGTAAAGCAACAAATCAACATTGAGTTTCCCTTACAATATTTTAAGCAAGGTTTTATCCGCGCGTTTAAAAACTCCAAAGGAAAAATGGTTGGTGGATACGCATTAATTTTAAAAGGGCCCTTCAGAACCCTAGAGTCAATTAAGTGTCATAAAGCGGCAAGCTCACTAGATCCTGCTGAGACCATGGAAGTGACGGCCTTATGGCTCGATCGCTCACTTCGAAGTGGAATATCTAGCACTCAATTCTGGCTTAAGTTTTCAAGAGATGTAGCCACTCGTCCCGGAAAGAAATATTGTGTTTATGCCTACGACTTGCATAATGAAAAACTAAAAAAACTCTACAGCATGGCCTCTCCTACCGTTCTCTATCGTGGTGAAACGAAGCAACTTGAAGGAATGACATCATCCGCATTAGAGTCGATTGAAGTGGCCAGTAGCCGATTTATTGGCCGAGTACCTCTTTACGCTATTCCAAGTTTTGTCCTTAAATCATTTTCTCGCAATAGCAAATTCTACTTTAAATACGCCAAAGCAAGACAAATTGAAATCCCAGCGACAATCCAAGAGTTCAGTACGCCCCCCGATTCATCAATGGGCCATGAAAGCCTAGAGAGTCAGGCGCGACTTTGATCTTATTCTTACTTAAGCTCATTGGTACTTGTCGAAAATTATGAAAATTATTGAGCCTGCAAAAACAAATAAATCTCTTATAGCACATGATCAAACTCATTCTTACCTCAACAACCTTTGGAATAAAGACTATGGTTTAGGCCTTTATTTTTCGGCGATGCAAGAGCTAGGTGATGAACTTCTCATCCCTTTTATTGTTGAGGAAAATGGAGTTGAAAAGTGGTACTTCGCCCATCACGCACTTTACGATGGTACTTCTGCCCTAAGAGAACTCAATCAAGTCGTAGGTCTGGAACTTAAAACAACAGACCAAATTGCTTTTAAGCGTGTAAAGGGACTAAAGTGGATCACAGCACTAGCATCTGCTCTGCTTTCAAAACCTCATGAAGAGCATAAGTTTATAAATCAAAAACCACTCGAGAAGCGAACAAATAATTTTCAACATTTCTTTCATCAGTTTACGCCCGAACAAACCCTTCAAATAGACTCTCAGGCCAAGGCCCAAAAAGTTTCTGCTACCACATACTTTTTTTCTCAAGTCGCAAGGCTTTGCACTAAAAAATTTAGTCATAATAAGGTAACTCGGTGGATGATTCCGGTGAGTATAAGGGGTCAAATTCAAGCCGCACCTCTCTCTGACCTTCAGGCCAGCTATATCGGTGTCAATTATGTATATGAAGGGCCTATAAAAGAGCTGAATCAACAACTCATTAAAAAGCTTAAAAAAGGTGAGCATTGGGGTTATTGGCTCATCTCAAAGCTTGGCCTTTATCTTGGGAAAAATTTTATTCTTTACGGAACCAAAAAAAGCCTTCAAAAGAAGAAGACACTTTGGTTTGGATCATTTTCCAACGTTGGAGATATTGGAGGAAAGGGAGATAAAAATATAGTGATCATCCATCCCGTTCGTTGGCACCGTCCACTCGGGACGACGTTATATAAACATAAAAATAGCTATAATATTGTGATGTCAGTGCATGAAAGCTTGGAGATTACACCTGAAGAGCTCACGGAGTTAAAGAATGACTTATGCCAGTCAATCCTTGCAAAATGATTTAGACCAGCTCGTTATTGAATATCCTCAATTCAAATATGCTGACAAAGATGATGAAGCCCTCATTCACAATCTTTTAGAATCGTCGGGAATGAAGCTCGCAGAAAACGTTGAACTTTGCTATTCTCGTCGCCCAGACCTTTGGGCCTCATATGAAGAGTCGCGACAAAAACCTTATATATTCTGTGAGGCCCGAACAGCAAACTCTGATAACACCTGTAAATATTTTTATGCCGTCATCAGCGAATCGACTCATTATTTCAATGGCAAAGAGATACAGAGCTATTACACCTCTGACCTGAGAATTGACAGAAAAGCTTCGCGCGAAGTTATTCGCGACTATCGTCACTTTTACGGTAAACTTGCCCGAAGATTTCCCTCTGATGTTCTTTGCTTTACGGCCGTTATGGATGAAAATATTCGCGCACTAAAATCACTACGCTCAGAAAAAAATCCCTTTTTCTACAACCCGATGGTTCCCTACCTGGCCCAAACCGTTGTCATTTTGCCGACGATAGGACTTAACTCCACAAAGAGAATAGGCAACTATGAAATTAGGCCAATTGAAGATGAAAATGCTTTAAATGAATTTTTAA
>SKIL01000291.1 GCA_007116425.1 Bacteriovoracaceae bacterium
AGGCATTGGCCTTGAAAGATCAAATTTTTTCTAATCAAAAGAAAGATTTATCTCGTATGATAAAAGTTTTAACAAAGTGGATCGTGTTAAAAGAATTAGAAACGGATGATGATTACTTAGAGAGGCTACTTGAGAAACTTATTCTCGAAATGCAAAGCAAGTCAAATCTTTTGATTCGTGTAGCAGAAAAAGACTTTCAAAATATGCCTGATGTTTTGGAGCACGTTCAAAAGAAAGTTGGAGAGCTTAAAAATGTTCGAGTTGAAATCGATCATGATAATCAACTAGGTGGCATGATACTAGAGTCTGAAAATGGTATCATTCGTGGCAATATTGAAGAACAACTAAAAAGCCTCGATAAGATTTTTGAGTCACTTGGGGTCCAGCCTAATGATGAAATGGGTGAGTCATGATTGATCGAACCGCTGCGGTTTTAGATATTCAGTCAATCTATAAATCATACGAACATTCTTTACCATATCAAAAAATTGGAAAAGTCGTCAGTAATAGAGGTCTACTTTATGAGATAAGCTTACCTCGTGCTGTCATTGGTTGTAATGTTGAGTTTGTAACAGAGTTTGGTGAGACGTGTTTAGGAGAGGTTGTAGCTATTGATGGTAACAGGTGTCTTGCCATGCCTTACGATGACTTAACAGGAATTAATAGTGAAACTCGCGTTTTTTTAAAAGATCTAACTACAACCTTAAAAGTATGTGAGGGTATGCTTGGTCGAGTAATTGATTTTCAAGGTAACCCAATCGATGACCTCGGCCCACTTGATTATACAGACTATGAAATGAGAAGTATCTTCGGGATAGGCTTAAATCCTCTTAAGCGTCCGCCTATTAGCGAGTCTTTAGATACTGGGATTCATGCTGTTAATTGTTTTATGACGGCCGGTAAAGGTCAAAGAATGGCGATTATGGCCGGTTCAGGTGTGGGGAAGTCTGTAACTCTTGGTATGATGGCGCAAAATACTGATGCTGATATAAATGTTATTGCTCTCATCGGAGAACGGGGGCGTGAGGTACGCGAATTTATCGAACACGATTTAGGACCTGAGGGCCTAAAAAAGTCTATCGTCGTTGTTGCAACATCAGACCAGTCTCCTTTAATTAGAATGAAGGCGGCCTATGCGGCCACAACAATTGCAGAGTACTTTCGTGATAGTAATCGCGATGTGTTATTGATGATGGACTCGATTACACGTTTTGCTATGGCCCAACGTGAGATTAGTTTAAGTTCGGGAGAGCCACCTGGACAGAAAGGCTATACTCCGTCTGTATTTGCAAAACTTCCAAAGCTTATGGAAAGAGCGGGTACTAAATCTGATGCAGGAAGTATTACGGGAATTTATACTGTTCTTGTAGAAGGTGGTGATATGGATGAGCCGATTGCCGATGCTGTTCGAGCAATTGCTGATGGACATATTATCCTCTCAAGAGAACTCGCATCTAGAAACCAGTTTCCCGCAATTGATGTTTTACAGTCACTTTCTCGTGTTATGAATAAAGTTGTCTCAAAAGAACATCGGGTCGTGGCGTCACACTTACGAGATCTTATGGCCGCATATCGTGAAAATGAGGATCTTATAAACGTTGGCGCTTATTCAAAAGGTTCTAATCCCAAAGTGGATAAGGCGATGCTTATACACGACAGCTTGATGCAATTGTTAAAACAAGAGCAAGGAATGAGCGAGTTTCTTTCCATTGAAGAGCTTTTTGATCAGATGGTTGAAATCGCTAGGTATGCTGAAAATACAATTAATTCACAAAATACCGAAAGTGAAAGTGAGGATTAATGCAAAAAAAGTTTAATTTTCGCTTAGAGAGCTTGTTAAAACTTCGTCGCTTTAATGAAGATAAAGTTAAGCGTGAGTTGGCAGATATTGTGTCGGAGGTACAAGAAGTAAAAAATAATATCGATATGTTAAAGGCCGATATCGCGGAAGCCTATATCTCTTATGATGCTGCAGTTGAGAGTGGTGTTGATGGAGAATCAATTAAGTTTTTTCCTCGATTCATCCAAACTAAGAAAGAGGATATAAAAAATAAGGAAAACTTACTTCATGCCCTCGAAAGGCGAGTACAGTCAAAGCGAGAAGAGATGTCAAAGGTTAGAGGGGAAGTAAAGGTCGTTGAAAACCTTCGAGAAAAAGAGCACACCAAATTTAAAAAAGAAAAAGAAAAAAAGTATCAACAAGAACTTGAGGAAATCATCCAAATGCGTGCCAAGCATTCATCTAATTTTGTTGGTCACAATAAAAAAGGGAGAGAATATGAAGCATAATTTTTTATTCTTTGTATTGATCACTTTATTAATTACTGCATGCTCGAGTGATAATGATGATGTTGCAGATGAAGTATCAAGAACCGCTTCCTCAATTAATGGAGACTTTGATGAGGCTAAGTTTCGGGCCGCAGTTGATCAAGAAGTTGAAAGAACACTAAGACGTGCCGGACAAGAAAATTTAGTCGAGCTGACTCGTGAATTGATGGCAAAAGAAGATGAAATTCGATCAAAGCTATTAGATCTTAAAAAAATGGAAGAAGAACTTGAGGCCTCTAAACGTGCTTTTCAATCTCAGGTTTCAGAGTTTAGAGCTCAGCAAGATCGCTTTATTGGATGTGTCGATCAGGCAGAGAGAGATATCGAAAATCGTGTTAG
>SKIL01000067.1 GCA_007116425.1 Bacteriovoracaceae bacterium
AACCTCTCCACAATGGTCAGCTACATTTTGAATGGATAGAGCTTTTTGACTTTCTAGATATTCCTCACACTCCTGCTGATCTTAGAGCAACTTCAATACACTTTGATAAGAACGGTGCTCCTCTTATGGCCCACCTTGACTATATATTTGTAACTCAAAATTTATTATCAAAAATTGATAAGGACAAAAGTGGGAGGTGCCAGTTTATAAATAAAAAAAACAACCCAGTACCTTTTCCCCAAAGCCCTCAGTCGAGAGCTTCACTATGCTCTGATCACATGCCACTCATTCTTACTCTCAATTTGAACTCCATGTAAGTCCTTAAAAATTCATAAGCTCTTGAAACTGCCCCACTATCGTGGGGTTGTGTTTATATTTAACCTCTGTATTTTACAGTTTATTTTGATCTGTTTTGGGTGTTTTTCTTGGGATGCCCAACTTTATCGCAGTAGATTATGCGCCAGAGCTGGCCGTAAAGAACTCCAAGAGGTTCCTGGTAAGCCCTTGATAATACAATAACCCCACTGTAGTGGGGCAGTTTCTAAGAAATATGGAGATTTTACAAACGCATTGCAGCGATCACCTCCTAGAAGTAAGATATGGCAAACAAAATAACAAATTGGATATAACCATGCCTCTAGAAAGATTTAATATCTTAAAATCTGAAGAAGATGCCCAGCTTGAGGGTATGGATCACCCCATTTTGATTAATACAGATCATATTGTCACCATAAAGCCTATTCGAATCATGCACGAAGGTAACATCATTGATGGCCATTGGATCAGAACACAAAATGGAAAAAAATATCGTGCCACAAGAATTCCAGGCCGGCTTAAAGATAAAATAAATGACGACTCACAACTCACTCGACTAAGTTTAAACAAAGACAATGGTGATCGCGGAGAAACATATTTCTCACCCATCTCCGACCAATAAGCTAAAGTTTTAGAACTTCTTTCCTGCCTATTTCTTAGCTTTGAAATTTCTTCAAAATATCCCGTCATTTTGCCGATAAATAAAGCAGATAAATTATCTGCAGGGAGAGCAAAATGAATCGACTTACAAGACAAAATTGGAATAAGGTCACCATATCTTTAGTATGCACCATCACTTCAATTGGGCTTATCTCTGCTTGTTCTTCGGTCTATCAAAACCCTGAGTCATTTGAAGACAAAATGTCTCGCTTTGAAGCAAGAAATCTGGGGCTAAATACCCCCGTGAAATTAAAGGCCGCGCAAGTTCCTCTTACAAAAAATAATACTTCGAGAGGTCCTGCATCTGTCGACGAAAAGTCGCAAGAAGAACTTCATCAAGTATCAAAATACCGAAATCTATCAAACCGCCAGATGTACTTCACAGGTTTATATTCTCAATATTTAGAGTTTTCCCAATATCAAGAAGTAGACAAAAGAAAGGAGGTCTCTCACTGCCCGGCCTTTCACACTCAGTTCGTTGATCAAAAACAAGATATTAAAAATTGGCCAAAATTAACTTACGCCCCATCAGGCCAGTTAAATGCCAATCGCTTAACTCACACTGATACACCGGCCCTATTTCCAGAGCTTATGCTTCCTTTAGAAAGAGGCCAAAATTCTCAAACTGTGTACGAAGCAATGAAAAGCAATCAAGACAAATACAAGGTATCCCCTCAGCACTTTGAAGCAGATTTACAGCAGCTAATGACGAAAGCGCTAGTAACACACTCACAAAAAATTTATCATGAGCTCCTCGAACTCTGTGAATACGGACAAAGTGATAACTATTATGTCTATGAAAATTTAGTTAATCACACCAAGCGAATGGCCTCATTTGAAGCCTCATCATCAAATGTACAAATTTTACTGAAAACAACTTTATTTTCTAACCTGACTCTTCTTCAATCGCTTTATCAACAAAGTGAGCAAGAGCGTATAGCTTCACCTTCTCGCTCTATCGCCTCAGTAGAAAATAGGCCATATAGGGATAACGAGGATGTTACAACAGAAGTTCTCAAGCGAATTAATTCAAGCTGGTCCCAACAATACGTTGAATCTCTAACTCGCTACAGGTAGAGAGTATTACTTAAAAACATATAGACGATGACGGGCCGAGATGAAGGCCAATACCTGATCAGACAAGCTCACATCACCGAGTACAGCAGAATGGGCATGCCCCATATCGAATACTTGACTTACATTTTCAAAATCAGGACTCACCCAATATATCTCTTTGGATGCTAAGGTAACAATATGGCCATTTTTCCATGGGACAATATTTGTAATTGGAACGCGGGCAAAAGATTTTTCAAAGACTCTAGCAAAGTGACGATCAAAAACCACAAGCTGTCCTCTCGTCGTCCCCACCATCATTCTTTGACCGGACAAAATCAAGGGGGCCCGAGAAGGAGTAATATCCAAACGTCGAATAATTTGACCAGAGTTTGGATCAACAAACTTAAGATCACCCTCAAGAGAACTCACGGCCAACTGATTATTAATCAATATTGGGTTTATATCAACATCTACAAAATTGCTTCCATCACCGAGTCTTATATCCCAGAGCAAGACACCATCCTCAATATTTAAGGCGGCGACCGATCCATCTGCAAAACCAATAATAACTTTTCCTTCATAAACTAAAGGTCTCGATACACCCTGAACAGTAGTTGTGAATGGAAC
>SKIL01000181.1 GCA_007116425.1 Bacteriovoracaceae bacterium
AAAAAAGAGCTCGAATCATATATGGTGACGAAAGTTTGTTCATCCTGCCAAGGAAATCGTCTACGGCCCATTTCCTTAAATGTATTTCTTGAAGACAATAAATCCGAAAAATATAATATTGCAGATTTAAACAATCTCTCACTTTTTGAATTAAATTCATTTTTTAAAAACCTAGAGTTAGATGATTTTAAGTATAAGGTCGCACACAGAATTTTAAAGGAGATATCAAATCGTCTTCAATTCTTAAATGATGTTGGACTCGGTTATCTTACTCTTAATCGCGGGGCCTCAACCCTTAGTGGGGGAGAAGGGCAGCGAATTCGACTTGCTACCCAAATTGGTTCTGCTCTATCCGGTGTTCTCTATATTTTAGATGAGCCAAGTATAGGACTTCATCAAAGAGATAACCAAAAACTTATTCAAACACTTAAATCTTTGCGCGATATTGGAAACACAGTCATTGTCGTAGAGCACGATGAAGACACTATGCGAGAAGCAGACTATATTGTTGATCTCGGACCGGGAGCAGGTGTCCATGGTGGCACAATAGTAGCTGAAGGTACTCCTGCTAGTATTATAAAAAGTTCAGATTCTATTACCTCTGATTTTTTGTCAGGAAAGAAATTCATCTCTGCAAATACAAATCCCAAGTATAAGCTTGATGAAAGCAATATGATCATTTTAACGCAAGCTTGTGAAAACAACTTAAAGTCGGTTGATCTAAAATTACCTTTAAATAAATTAGTTTGCTTAACCGGTGTAAGTGGAAGTGGAAAGTCCACACTTATACATAATATCCTTGTTCCTGCACTTAAGGCACAATTACTACCGGCCCATCGATCTCTTTATATAAGAAATAATTTTAAAAGCTTACAACTTCCTGATTCAATCAAGTCTGTTATTGAACTTGATCAATCACCAATTGGCCGCACTCCACATTCGAACCCGGCCACTTACACAGGCCTCTTTGACGATATTCGAAAGCTTTATACTAAAACACAAGAATCACAAATTCGTGGTTATAAACCCGGGCGTTTTAGCTTTAATGTTAAAGGTGGACGCTGTGAAGATTGTGAGGGCAACGGGGTAAATAAAATTGAGATGCATTTTTTACCCGATATTCATATTGAATGTAGTACATGTAAAGGGAGCCGTTATAACGAAGAAACTCTTTCTGTTTTATATCGTGGAAAAAATATTGCAGATGTTCTCAATATGACCATAGAAGAAGGTGTTGATTTTTTTATTAATCATCCTAAGATCCATCGTGCTCTTAAAACTATGAATAGTGTTGGGCTTGGCTATATTAAATTAGGTCAACCTGCGACGACTCTTTCAGGTGGTGAGGCACAAAGACTTAAGCTTTCGCGTGAGCTGTCAAAACGCACTAAGGGTGATACCTTATATATTCTAGACGAGCCAACGACGGGCCTTCATTTTGAAGATATCAAGATTCTACTCAAAGCAATCAATTCTTTGGTCGAGCAAGGGCACTCCGTATTAATTATTGAACACAACCTCGATGTTATTAAAACGGCAGATTGGGTTATCGATTTGGGTCCTGATGGGGGAGATAAGGGCGGAGAAATTGTAGCAGAAGGAACACCTGAAGAGATTTCAAAGGCTTCCCGATCAGAGACCGGGAAGTTTTTAAAAAATTATTTTAATTAAATTGGCGATTTAATGCTGCCATTTCGATGGCCGTCATGGCGGCATCCCACCCTTTATTTCCAGCTTTAGTTCCTGCGCGCTCAATTGCTTGCTCAAGTGTATCGGTAGTTAAAATACCAAAGATGACTGGAACACCTGTATCTAACGAAACTCTAGAGATTCCTTTCGCGGCTTCAGAGCAAACATAATCAAAGTGCGGTGTACTTCCTCTGACAACGGCCCCAAGGCAAATGATGGCATCATACTTTTTAGTTTCGGCCATTTTTTTTGCCAAAAATGGAATTTCGAAAGCTCCTGGAACCCAGGCCTCATCGATATTTTGAACATCTGCTGAGTGTCTTTTTAAACAATCAATAGCGCCGCCAAGTAACTTACTTGAAATGAATTCATTGAATCGTCCAGTAATAATACCAAACTTCATCCCATCTGCATTTAAGTGGCCTTCAAAAGTGGCCATAAAAACCTCGCTTAAAAATGTTTTTTTCTATATTCGATTAAGTCTTTTATCGTAATTAACTTTAAATCAAACTCTTGTGACATCTCAATCAATTGCGCTGTTCGCGCCATCGTCCCATCTGGATTCATAATCTCGCAAATGACCCCAACTGGACTGAGATTGGCCATCTTACAAATATCCACTGATGCCTCAGTGTGACCCTCACGCTCAAGTACACCACCATCTCTAGCAACCAAAGGAAAAATATGTCCCGGCTTAACAAAGTCCTCTGGTTTGGATGAGTTGTCGGCCAAGGAAGTTAGAGTTAAGGCGCGATCATAAGCTGAAATTCCAGTGCTTCCATTATCAATATCTACCGATATGGTAAAAGCAGTATTATGAATCGAATCATTATCTTTAACCATCATTTCTAGCTCGAGACGATTTTTAATCTCATTAGAAATAGGAGCGCAAATAAGTCCACGCCCATGTGTGGCCATAAAGTTTATCGCCTCAGGTGTTGCCTTTTCAGCGGCCATGACAAAATCACCCTCATTTTCTCGATCTTCGTCATCAATAACAATAATCATTTTACCTAAAACGATATCTTCGAGTGCTTCTTCAATTGTGTGAAATACTTTTGACTGTGCCATTTAATAGCCTTGTTCTTCTAACCACTTTTTATTTATCTTTTTCTTTACTTGTGATTTTTCTTCTTCTGATCGATGTCTTAGCAGGTTTTCCACATATTTCGCAAGGATATCTACCTCAATATTCATTTTCTGGCCTATTTTTATACTATGTAGAACTGTATTTTCCCATGTGTGAGGAATGATAGAGACACAAAATGTCATCTCCTCACGATCGACATCTGAAACCGTAAGGCTTATCCCATTGAGGCAGACCGAACCCTCTTTAACAATATAACGACTATGATCTGGATTTAATTCCAACGTCAGAACATAATTATCACCTTGGTTAACAACCTTTTTTAAAGTTGTTACCCCATTCACATGTCCTTGAACCAAATGCCCACCCAGTCGATCACTTAATTGCATCGCTAACTCTAAATTGACAATTGATCCGGGTCTAAGCTCGCCCAAAGTGGTTTTTTCTAAAGTCACATGAACGGCCTGCACATCAAAATAATCTGGCCCAACCTCTACAGCAGTCTGACATGCCCCGTTTACACTAACAGAATCATCAATACCAATTTCTGAAATTAATTTCTTAGAATTAATTCTCAATCGCTTTCCCTCAGCATTTGTCGTTACTGAGGCCACACTTCCAACTTCTTTTATTAAACCCGTAAACATTTACTTTCCTTTTTTGTATTCATATACCACTTGATTTCCCAAAATTCTGGGCCTCATTTCATCAAAACTAATTGCTTTATCCATACTTAAATTCATGGAATTAGCATAAAAGCCCTGACCATTTCCAATAATTTTAGGTGCTATATAGACTGAAAGCTCATCATATAGATTTTGATCAATAAATGTTGAAACTAGTTTTGAACCGCCTTCAACCAAAATAGAACAAATCCCAAACTTATATAATTGTTCTAATGCCTGCTTTAAATCTATTTCATATGGGTAAAGCCCATCTTTTCTCAAAGGTGCTTTAATAAAAGTAGTTTCTGGCCGGGTCGATTCATCAAATGCTTCTTTTTCATCTGAATAGACTACAATCGTTTTATCTTTGTTCTCGTCGTTAAAAAGATTTTTTTTGAAATCCATTCGCGTGGGGTGTCCAAAAACTATTCGATAAGGGACTTTATTTTGGGCCTCAATACCATGCCTAATTGTTAAGGATGGGTTATCATTCATAAGTGTATGAGATCCAACCGCCACAGCATCATACATCAGTCGCATGCGATGAACTTCTTTTCTAGCATGCTCGTCACTAATCCACTTTGAATCACCACTTACAGTCGATATTTTTCCATCAAGTGTTTGAGCAACCTTAATATGGATATAAGGCCTTTTTTGAGTCATATTATGAAAAAAGATTTTGTTCAGTTCTTCTCCCTGACTTTTCATAATACCAAACTCCACATCAATCCCAGCTTCCTTGAGCATTTCAACCCCTTTGCCGCTAACCTGTGGATTTGGATCAAGGTTTGAAATAAATACTCTGCCGATTTTTTTCTCAATGATAAATTGAGCACAAGGAGGAGTTTTCTTATTTAAATGGCAACAGGGCTCAAGATTGCAATATAAATCCGCACCTTCAACATTATGGCCATTATCGAGTGCATTTTTTATCGCGGCCTTCTCACCATGGTCTTCACCTGCACGCCTATGATATCCGCGCCCTATAACTTCACCATTTTTAATCACAACACTACCAACCAGTGGGTTAGGTGAAGTCATCCCTAGGGCCTTAATCGCAAGCTCAAAGCTCTCTTGCATAAATAAATTTTTATTTTTTTCATCAGTCATTGCTTCGCAATCTAACCTTTTTTAAAAGATTTGTATTCTCATCACCTATATTTTTTACACACTGAATTACACCAATTCGCCTGAAAACATATCTACCTGAAATTTTGTTAAAAAAAAAGGCGCCTGATCTGGCGCCTTTCTATCTTTATTTTTTAAAAAGATATTTATTTCTGAGATTATCCAACAAGGAATACAGAAATAAGCATGAAGATAACAAGTGACTCCATAAGAGCAAGACCAAGAATCATTGGTGTTTGAATCTTGTCAGCTGCACTTGGGTTTCTTGCAATTCCTTCTAGAGCTGTTGAAGCAGCTTTAGACTGAGCAGAAGTACCTGCGAAAACAGCAATTGCCATTGCAAAGAAGTATGAGATGTAACGAATAGCATCGTCACTCATTGAGCCACCAGAAGCTCCAAATACTGAAGTTGAAAGAAGAAGAATAGGAAGACCAAAAGCTACGCCAAATACTACATTTTTCATGTTCTCACTCCTACGTGAAAAAGGTTAAAAAAATATCAATTAGTGTGCGTGGGCATCATCATGATCGTGATGGGCCGTTGCTAAACTAATATAAACCATACTTAACATTGTGAAGACGTATGCCTGAATCAAGCAAATCACCAAACCAAAAACATAAAATGGCATTGGAATGAAAAGCGACAAGTGTACGCCTAAAACTTCAAGATTAGAAAAAGTTGAAAGAACTTTGTGATCTCCCATCATAACCCCTTGAAGACGAAGTCCAAGAGAAAGAGGGCGAATCATGTTTGAGAGAATTTCGATTGGGAAAATCAAAAACGCAAGATACCAAAGAGGTCCTGCAAAATGTTTTAGATAGTCAACAACTCCAAGTGCTTTACAACCAGCAATATTATAATAAACAAAAGAGAAAACACCTAAGGCCAATGTTGTATTGATGACTTCTGTTGGCGGAAGAAAACCAGGAATAATCCCAATTACGTTTGAAAAGAAAATCAAAATAAAGATTGTGGCCACAAACTGATAATACTTTGGAGCATCTTTCTCACCAATAACCGCATTACACTGGTCATAAATAAAGCGCCCATAAGCTTCTACCAGGTTTCTAATAGTAATTCCTTTGTCTGGGATAATCACGTTAGGAACTTTAGCAATTTTCGATCGGTAAATAACACCAAATAATGTCAACAGAGTTCCGATTCCAATAAATGTTAAGACGTGCTCAGGAACTCCCGTTCTTTCAACTAGTAGATTGACGAATGTCCATTCATAAGCTGCAAAGGCCGGTGTACTAATAAAGGCGGCTAATAGGAAAATAAGTTTTTTCATGCCTTTCTCTACTCCTCACTGTATCTGCGTCTATACAACAAGCTGCTTAAAGCGGTCTGAGTGGCTTCACCAAGCTGTAATACAAAGCAAACATTTGAAATACGTAGTTAATTATCGGGAAAATTACCCTATTGCCCATAAAAAGTACACCCAAAGTTATACCTGCGGCCAAGATAATTCCTTTTACAATGAAGGTGCTTACGACTTCACCTTTATCAATATTTGATCTTTGCGTTGCGACAGCAGGGGAGAAGAATAGTCTTGCAAATCTTGCCAACATAATTTGGTTTATACACGCAGCAATATAGACAGATATGATTCCTGCTAAGTCGGGAAGTGATCGAGCGACGAGGATAATTAAAATAGTCGTGGAGATACCGGTTAGAAGAAAATAACGTTTAAAATTTATTCCCGATCCTGAAAGCATAAAATACCATTAGAAAAATTGTGTTTCCAATTACTAGCACAAAAAGACTAATTGACCAGCCCCAAGTTAAAATTTCTGCATCTACTAAATATTTACAGACAAAAGCAGTTCCTAGAATTGTAGAGGGCAGACTGAGGGCGAGGCCTAGGACTCTGGCCCATTTTTTATCAAACAAGATTACCTCTTTCTCGCCACCCGACGATTAAAGATGGAATTGAGACGATTTTGAACTACGTCAATATTGGGATATTCACCTAAAATCGAATAATACATATTGTATGCTGATTTTAGGTCTTCTTTTCTCTCATAAGAATTGGCCATTAAAAATCGTGCCTGAACTATATTTTCTTGCCTTCGCTCATGGCGGATATAGCGATTCCAATAAGATATAGCTTCTTCCCACTCTTTTTGCTCAAAGTAAATTAAAGCAATCTGGTTCATTGATTGGATATAATGTGAATGTTGTGGGTTAGCGTAAATCTCATAAAATAATTCTAACGAGCGTTGATAGTTTCGCTTTAAATAATGAGATTGAGCAATTTTATATTCGTAAAGATCACTTTCAGAAAGTCGGGGAGTGAAGCTCGCCAAATAAGTATAACTTTTAATACTTTGGTCATAATTTTTTAAGAAATTAAAGCTAATTTCTGCAATCCTTTGTTCAGATCTCACATGCCAAAGCGGTTCATCTGTAACAGACTGGGCCAATTTAAAATATTCTATCGCTTTTTCATATTGGCCAAAGTTTAGCGAATAAATTTCGCCTAATTGATAGTAAATTTTTAATTTAATTTCAGGGTCTGGGCTTTTAAGTAAGATATCTTCATACTTCGCAATCGCTCTTTGAAAATCCTGTTGAATCAAAGCTTGCTGAGCGCGAATAATATCTCGATGAATTTTAGGTGAGAAGTCACAGGCCGACTGAATAAAAGTCAATGCGGTCAATACAAAAACGCCGACACTTTTTTTAAGAGTGCCGGCATTGAACATTTGATTTAATTTTTGAATATAATTATTCATTGTCTCCATTGGTTTCATCATCCTCTGGATCAGCTATTTTTTCAATAGCGACAACTTTTTCATCTTCTTTGAGACGAATTATTCTAACACCTTGAGTGGCCCTTCCCATCAATGAAATACCTGAAATTTTAGTTCTAATAACCTGACCCTTATTAGTAATAATCATCAGATCATCTTTATCCGTTACTGGCTTGATATCTACAATTTCACCATTTCTATCAGTTAATCTCATGGCCAAAATTCCTTTACCACCACGAGATTGTTTTCTGTATTGAGAAGAAATAGTACGCTTTCCGTACCCATTTTCAGTGATCGTAAGAATTTCTACACTGTCGTCAATAATCTCCATTCCGATGATTCTTTCATTATCATCGATATTGATTCCTTTCACCCCTTGAGCAACTCGGCCCATTGGGCGGCAGTCTTCTTCACTAAAGCGAATGACCTTACCTGAAGTAGAGCACAGAAGAACGTCTTTCGTTCCATTAGTAACTCTTACATTAAGAATAGAGTCCCCATCTTGAACTTTAATTGCACGAAGTCCGTTTTGTCGGATACCTTGATATTCCGTTAGTGCCGTCTTTTTTATCAGACCTTTTTCTGTCGCAAACATAAGGAAGTTCTCTTCCGTTTTCATATCATCATTTGAAACGCAGAGAATTTCTTTAATTTTTTCACCTGATGGAATTTGAATTAAATTGGCAAGATTTCGACCCCGCGATGTTCTTGTCCCCTCAGGTAAGTTATAAACCTTTTTCAAAAAGACTGTTCCCTTACTTGTAAAGAAGAGGAGGTTAGCATGTGTATTTGCTGTAAAAATATCCGTAAAGAAATCATCCTCAGCAAGACCAGCTCCCTTCACTCCAGTACCGCCTCTGTTTTGAGTACGATAAGTATCAAGGGCCATTCTTTTGACATAGCCTTTATGAGTAATTGTCACAATAACATCTTCTTCTTTTACTAAGTCTTCTAATTGAATTTCATCGGCCTTAGCAACAATCTCAGTTCTTCTTTCATCGCCATAGGCTTCGAGAACTTCTTGCAATTCATCTCTGATAATACCTTTAATCAAATCTTCACTTCTCAAAATTCCTTCAAGTCGTGCAATCTCTTTCATAATGGCTTCATAATCAGCAATGATCTTATCTCTTTCAAGACCAGTTAAACGCTGTAAGCGCATATCTAAAATTGCTTGGGCCTGAATCTCAGAAAGTGAGTATTTAGAAATTAACGAAGACTTGGCCTGGGCCGGACCTTCAGATTTTTTAATTAATTCAACGATTTCATCAATATTTTCAACCGCTGTTTTTAACCCCTCTAAAATATGAGCACGTTCTTTGGCCTTCTTTAGCTCATATACCGTTCGACGAATAACAACTTCTCTTCTGTGATCTAGAAATGAAGTAAGGATATCCCTTAGATTCATTACTTTGGGGGATCCGTTATTAATCGCAAGAAAAATAATCCCAAATGAAACCTGTAATTGAGTGGCCTTATATAAACGGTTAAGAATAACTGATCCGATTTCACCTTTTTTGAGATCAATACAAACTCTAATTCCTTCACGGTTCGATTCATCTCTAATATCTGAAATTCCCGTAATTTGTTTGTTATTTACCAATTCGGCAATCTTCTCAATTAGCTTTGCTTTGTTAACTTGATAGGGGAGCTCTGTAACAACAATTCGTTCTCTTTCCTGCTTGCCATAAATTTCGATATCAGCTTTTGCACGAATCTGAATCACTCCACGACCGGTATGATATGCAGACTTAATTCCCTCAGTTCCATGAATACTTCCAGAAGTAGGAAAATCTGGACCTGGAATATGTTTCATCAATTCATCAATCGATAATTCTCTATTATCAATAAGAGCAATCAGTCCGTTTACAACTTCCGTTAAATTATGTGGAGGAATATTTGTGGCCATCCCAACCGCAATCCCAGATGAACCATTAACTAAAAGGTTAGGAATTTTCGTTGGTAACACTTGAGGTTCATTAATTGAATCATCATAGTTTGGTTGCCAATCAACAGTTTCTTTATCTAAATCTCTAAGAAGCTCCTCTGAGATTTTTTTCATTCGAATTTCGGTATACCTCATGGCGGCTGCATTATCTCCATCAATTGAACCAAAGTTTCCTTGTCCATCAACCAATGGGTATCGCATTGAAAAATCTTGGGCCATACGAACGATGGTATTATAAACTGCGGAGTCACCGTGTGGGTGATACTTACCAATCACATCACCAACTACTCTGGCAGATTTAAGAAATGGCTTATTGTGATAATTCCCTAATGAGTTCATCGCAAAGAGAGCTCTTCTATGTACTGGTTTGAGACCATCTCTCACATCGGGAAGTGCACGACCGATAATAACGGACATAGCATAATCAAGATAACAACTTTTCATTTCATCTTGAATAGCAATCGGATTAATCGTTCCTGCGTTTGGTGTATTATTTGAATCGTCGGCCATCTTTGTGTCCTCTTAAATTATTTTAATCTTCTTAATTATACGTCTAGGTTTCTGGCGTTGAGTGCATTCTCTTCCACAAATTGTCTTCGCGGCTCAACCTGATCACCCATAAGAACAGAGAACACTTGATCAGCTTCAATTGTATCTTCAATTTCAACTTGTAAAAGTGTTCTATTTTCAGGATTCATTGTTGTTTCCCAAAGCTGCTCTGGATTCATTTCTCCTAGTCCCTTATATCGCTGGATATAGGCACCTTGTTTTCCATCTTCCAAAACAAACTTTGAAAAGTCTTTTAATGAATCGAATTCT
>SKIL01000231.1 GCA_007116425.1 Bacteriovoracaceae bacterium
GATTTTTTTTCTTGATAAGATCAATTGTAAAATCGATGGCCGACTTCATTTCTAAATTTTCATTATTTTTGTCTTTCATAGTTAATTCCCATTTAAAGATTATGAACTTTGACCACCGACTAAAATATTATCAACTTTTATCGCCGGTTGACCTACGGTTGTTGGAACGGCCCCACTAACGGACCCACACATTCCTGCGGCCAAATCCAAGTTGTCTCCAACCATGCTGATTTTTGTTAAGACCTCTGGCCCTGATCCAATGAGAGTGGCACTTTTGAGAGGTCTATCAACTTTTCCATTTTTTATAAGATAGCTTTCTTGAGCAGAGAAATTAAATTCGCCTGTTCCAGGAGTAACTGAACCACCACCCATTTTTTTACAATAGATTCCATGGTCAATACTTGCGATCATGTCCTCGAGTTTATCCTTACCTGAAGCGATGAAAGTGTTTCTCATTCGTGATGCGGGTGCGAACTTATAACTTTCACGCCTACCAGAGCCAGTAGGAGTGTATCCTGTTTTCATGGCCCCGACTTTATCAACTAGAAAACTATTGAGTTTTCCGTTGACTATTAAATCTGTTTTTTGGGTTGGAGTTCCTTCATCATCGATATTAATTGAACCCCAAGCATTTGACATGGTTCCATCATCTATTGCACTAACACATTCGCTCGCAATCATCTCTCCCATTTTGTCGTGGAAAACAGAAGCTTTCTTTGCCACCGAAGTGGTTTCGAGCAAGTGACCACAGGCCTCATGAAAAATAACTCCACCAAATCCATTATCAATTACAACAGGCATCTTTCCTGCTGGGCAATCGTCTGCCGTAAGTTTCACAAGGGCCTGCTTTGTAACCTCGGCAGCTAATTCTTCTGGGCGATAATTTTCACTCATCTCCCAGCCAGTAAAACTACCTGGTGCCTCATATCCATCGCTTCTTTCTTTGCCATCACTGGCAATCGCATTTACAAGAAGTCGGCAGTATTGTCGTTGATCTGAAGTATGAAGCCCTTCTGTGTTGAATATCTGTACCTTTTGCAGTCTTTCTAAAACAGAAGCTTTGGCCTGAATAATACGTGAGTCGTGGTTTAGCATGAAGTTAGATATAGACATTAAGTAATCAACTTTCTCTTTTGCTATATCACTTTCTTCTCCCATCGTTTTATCAAGTGTCCACTTTGTAGAGTGTATATTTTTAGGGGATTCAAAATTAAATGAGGGCAAACTATCTAATTGTGGTGCTCTCTTATTAAGTGTTGAGAGGGCCCGTGTTATACGGATAAGTTCGTCAATATCTTTATGGTTTGTATATCCGTAAAGAACTTGTGTTCCATAAACGAGGCGTATCCCAATTCCAAAGTCGATTCCACCGTCAACTTCGTGGACTTTTCCAGATAGGATATCAATCACATTTCGAGTGTGGTGCTCAATAAAGATATCAGCAAAGTTTGCTCCTAGTTTTCGGGCCTCATCTAGCACACCGTATGCAATGCTAGGATCGAGAAGATTTATAGGTTCAAATCTCTCAGTAATTTCAATATTTTTATTTTGCATATTTTCTCCAAAAATGACATTCAACACTAAAGTTGAGTTAGCATGATGACTTTGGGAAGCGAAATAGTCAATTTTCGGTGAAATTTCATTGGTTATGACCTTGACAGTCTTGCCTATGATGCCATTTTTAGGGAGAATAAACTGTTTTATTTTTAAAGAGATACTTCTACGGGAGAAATAAAAGATGTTTAAAAGAGTCGGATTATTTTTATTAGTGAATATGCTAGTCATCGTTGTAGGTGCGACAGCAATTTCAATTATTATGAGAATGTTTGGGTTGGAGCCTTATGCAACTCAGCATGGTATTAATTATGGCTCATTAATGATCATCTGTTTGGTCTGGGGGATGGCCGGGTCATTTGTTTCTTTGATGATTTCTAAATTTATGGCAAAAACTATGTTTAAACTTCAGGTGCTTGAGCCAAATGGCCCAAATGCTGAGCTCGTACGCCGCGTTCATCAGCTTGCCCAAAGGGCAGGACTTAGCAAAATGCCTGAAGTCGCTATTTATAACAGCCCCGAAGTAAATGCTTTTGCAACCGGTCCTTCAAGAAACAACTCACTAGTCGCTGTCTCTACAGGTCTTTTGCAAAATATGAATAGTGAAGAAGCAGAAGGAGTACTTGCTCACGAGGTTGCACACATCGCAAACGGAGACATGGTGACAATGGCCCTAATTCAAGGGGTTGTTAACGCTTTTGTGATCTTTTTTGCACGCGTTGTAACTTTAATCATTGATAATTTTTTGAGAAAAGATGACGGCCCAGGTTTAGGATTTTTTGCCTATATTATGCTTAACAACCTTTTCCATATTATTTTTGGAATTTTAGCATCTCCTGTCGTTTTCGCTTTCTCTAGATGGAGAGAATATCGCGCTGATGCTGGTGGTGCACAACTGGCCGGTAAGCACAAAATGATTGCTGCTCTTGAGGCCTTAAAAAGAACATATGAAAGAGCTGAAGTTAAGAGTGAGATCAACGACTCAAGCGTGAGAACAATGAAAATTTCTTCTCACACTAAAATGAGTGAGCTCTTTTCTACACACCCCACTCTAGACAAGCGTATAGAAGCACTAAAAAGAATGGGATAAATTCTTAAGAGATTTGTGCGACGGACTGATCGTATTGTTTAATAAGTTCGTCCACACACTCTTGAACACTTAGGATAGAGTTGATCAGGCCACTAATTTGACCGATTTCTAACTCTCCCTCTTCTAGGTCTCCCTCGAGCATTCCTTTTTTTGCACGGCCTTTTCCTAGAAGGTTTTGAAGCTCTTCTTTACTAGCACAACGATCCTCAAGTTCTTTCACTTGCTCATAGAAGTGATTTTTTAGCAAGCGCACTGGAACTAAGTTTTTCATGCTTAGGAGAGTAGAGTTAAAGTTTGCCTGAACAATCGCTTCTTTGAATTTCTGATGTGCGGAGGATTCCTTGGTGGCCGCAAATCGACTCCCAATCTGAACACCGTTTGCACCTAGGGCCAGGGCAGCGGCAATTCCTCTCCCGTCTCCAATTCCTCCTGCCGCTATAACAGGTATAGATAATTTGTCCACGACCTGAGGAATAAGGGCCATTGTTGTGATTTCATCTCTTCCATTATGGCCACCGGCCTCAAATCCCTCAGCAACAACTGCGTCCACTCCAGCATCTTGACACTTTATGGCCAGTTCAGGGGTTGAAGTGACATGAACAACTGTTTTTCCTTCTCGTTTTAACCATGGGGTAAATTTTTTGGGACTACCGGCACTGGTAAAAAAGATATTTATTCCATGATCAAGAGCAACCTGAATTTGCTTTTCAGCGTCTTTATACAATAGAGGAACGTTTACTCCAAAAGGCTTTTGAGTCAAGCTCTTGGCCTTGATGATATGTTGTTCAAGTAATTCTGGTTTCATTGAACCGGCACCAATAAGCCCTAACACGCCTGCATTGGAACAGGCCGCAGCTAGTTTTGCGCCTGAGACCCAAACCATTCCACCCTGAATAATAGGGAACTTCGTATTAAAAAGATTACAGATCTGACGGTGCTTTTCTTGTTTCATAATTTAATTTTTACTTGATCTTGTTTTTAAAATTTTCTCCATTAACGCCAAGATCTCACTTGTTTTTTCATTTCCGTAACGATCTTTTAAAATTTGGATAATTGGTTGCGGTTTGCCACCTTTTTCTTTGAATAATAATAACTCAACAACAAAATCATTACATAAAATAAATAAGTTTTGGATCAGGTTAAATTCTTTTAAGTTATTATCGGCCTTGTCAAAAAAACCACGTCCGTCGGGGCTTCCATGATGAGTCAGTATAAGTTGGTCAATAGACAGAGGAGCTTCATCATGATGCCTGATAATATCGGCCCCATCTTTTGCGTGATTCATTATAAGCCCCCAATCATCTGAAGACAGATTACTTTCTTTCAATTGTTCAACAGTTGATATTTTTGCTAATTCAGGACGGTCTCCCAAGGCAATGTCTTTAAAAAAACATGCATAACTTAAGAGTTCAATATTATGAGGAGTGTTTTTACCAAGTGCTACCAAAATTTCTGTTGCGACAATTAAGGTAAGGTGAGCGTGTTGATACAAGTAACGTGACTTTGAATTGAGAACTTTTCTCAATAGAGTGCTCATTTTGCTTGATTGATTAATACTCACCATCATATTTTCAATGATCGAGTCGGTTAGCTGAATTGTTGCAGAAGTAAAACCAAGGGTTTTTATTTCATTCAAAGCGACGTGAAAATTTACATCTAATTGTTCAAAGTATTGATTAGGAATATCTTCAGCATTGATTTTCCCTCCATCAGAAGGAAAAGGGCTTGATTCGGAAAGTTTATTAACAAGGAAGTCAGAAACATAGTTTGTAAAGTTCTGTTGATCTTGTTTTGGAATGAAGAAGTTTTTTAGGCCTTGATCTTTGTATTTATATATCATTTCTTTATTATAATTATCACCAGCATGAATTCTTTTAATAAACTGAAACTTGTTTGGACCTTTTTTAATTCTTAAAAATGTGTCACAGCAAGTTGTATTTAAATGAAGAAAGTAATCTATCGGAATTGAAACAAAGTCTGGATGTGATTTTTTGTTCATGACATCTGTAGAGTGTCCAAGAAGGTTTCCACAATGAGTTATTACCTTCTCCCAATCTTTAGTGCTCGGGACATAAAAATATGAGCTGAGTTCTTGTGGCATGTCTTGGATATGTTTTGGAGAATTCGGGCCGCCTAAGATAACCATTTGTGTTTCACTTGGATTTTGCTTGAGATAGCTATGAAGATTTTTGGCCGTATTTTCAGAACCAACTTGATAAGTAGTAATAATTAAATCAATCGAAGGGAGAATATTTAAAAGGGCTATGGCCTCTTTTGCATTATCCCTAGGGATAATTTCAGAGCTTAGATAGGTCTTCAAATTTAGAGATATAAGCTCTTGCAAACTTTGATTAGGTTCAATGATTATAATTTGGGCCATAAAATTCCTTTTGTTTCCCATTATAATCGTAAAGTGTATTTAAGAAAAATGTTTTGAGTTATAGCTCAGCGTCAAGATAGGGGGGCTGTTTTGTACGAGTAAGGGCCTCTTGTTCCTTCAAAATTTTTTTGAGCACTTCTTCTTGGTTTTTATATTCATCCCAATTTTGTGCAATGGCCCTAGTACTTGACCTCTTTCGTCCGAATCCAATCCTGTTTTCAACTTTCCAGCCGGCCTTGTAAAGAGCCTTTCGAACTCTAATTGATGCACTATAAGTTGATAGAATTGTTTTATTTTTTATGGCAAGCTTTAACAAGTCTTCAAACCACTCTTGAGTCCAAAGCGTTGGGTTTTTCTTGGGGCTAAAGGCATCTTGAAAGATAGCGTGAAACTGAACGGATTGATCCTGAAGGTATTTGATAGTTTTTCTTGCATCACCGCATAGGCATTTAAAATGAAAACCTGGCGCCAGTTCAGCTTCATAAATAAGGAAATCACTTATTCTAGTCTTCGAAAAATTTGAAGCACTTTGTTTTTGAAGAAAACTTTCTACAAGGAATGAGTCCAGCTCTAAAGAATAAAAAATCAACTTTTTTGACTTGTCTAAATTGTGTATATTTTTTACTGATTCTAGTGTTGCGATTGGGCCAATCCCTAAACCTAGGCCTACCTCTAGGATGTATACATTAGAGTGTTCTGAACAAATCTGAACAACTTCACAACCTTGGATAAAATTATGAATTGTCTCTGCGTAGGCGCCACTTGTAGAGTGGAAGTTTTCGTCAAAATAATCAGACCTTAAAGTATAGGATCCGTCCTCTGTCTCAATCCATTGGTAGTTCCCAAGGTCGCCTTTGAGAAGTTCCTCTTTGTGAAGTTTGTGAAATTTAGATACTTTTCCATCGTTCACGGTAAAAAATTCCTCATCAAATACCCAAAGTAGCTTGAGTGAAGTTATTCAAAGATTTGCCTCAAAAGAGTCGATAAGTCCAGAGTATATACCCAAACTCATGAGGTTTACTTGAGTAAGTTTGTTTGTTTTATTCTTATTGTTTTAATTATCGCAAGTTGCAGTGATAATGAACGATCACCCGCTAGTGGTGGAAGTATGATTGGTCTGACAATAAGAGAGCACGACCTTTTAAGTTCTCAGCAAAGAAGTGACTTGATTCAAATTTGTTATAACTTACGTTCTGCAAGAAACTATATGGCCCATAATCCAACAGATCTCATGATTCAAATGCAGAGCAAGGAATGTTCTGTCGAGAGTTATCTATCTCAGGAATTGAAGAAAGCGAATATAAATATGAGTGACAAGGGGATGCGGGAAATAGAAGGTATTAAAGACTCAAACAGCTTAGTCTTTCCAGAGATTATTACTGATAGAAGTGAGTTTTATGTTTCTCAGTTGTGTGAATCTGTCTTTACAGGCCCCCAAACATCGGCCATTTATTCAATGGGACCTGACTTAAAGATTTTAATTTCTCCTCGGCGAACACAACACGATGACATGCTAACTTTTTATCTCGCCAGTCGTAGCTACACCTCGAGAGGAGATACTAGGTATACTGTTTTTTCTTATTATCGATTTTACATAGCAAACCAAGAGGGCCCATACCCTAAAGGTCTCAATTATCGAACAGATTATTATCGCTCTTGCCATGGTCAAACTGAGGCCGAAAACAAAGATGTATTTGCAGGTAAGACTTACGAGGTAGAAGAAATAATCAGTGAAGTAAGTGGACAACGGGGTCCTTCAGGAAATGAGTTAATAAATCTTCTCAGTTCTGATGACGAGGAAGTTGACTTCACTCACACAATTCAGCTAATCCGGGCAGAGTCATTTTTATCGGTACTCAAAAATAGAGATAAAGCTGAAAATTTTTCAAAAAATGTAATTAAAAAGGAATAGCTAGCTCAACACCGTGAACTGCGGAGACCCACAATTTGTCTTTAGGGTTACGATACGGAAGTTTGAGAGAGTAACCAAACCTAAAGTAGCGCATATTTAGAGAGGGCATAAAATAGAGCGATTGATTGTCGATAAGCCCAGTGACTCTTACGGGCACATCCCTTCGATGAAAAAGTGAATGAACGCCAAGATAAAAGGAGTCGACCAGTGAATAGTGTGAACGATAGTGGGCCCCAACAAATGGTTTATAAGTAATATAGCGAGTGGGATTAAAGTTTGTGTAAGTGAACTCTCCAAAAAATAAGGGATATCGTGCATACTCTGTTCGTCTCTCTTTGGATGTTTTTTCAGATAAATGAATCTCACTTACTCCAACGCGCCATTTGAAAGCTTTACGTATTTGGTCAAATATAATATCTAGGTTATAGGTTACTTCATCTTGAGTGACGTCATCAATCTCAATCAAGTTTCCTCGAGAGGCAATTTCACTAATCGCTAAACTTTCTAAAAAATCAGATTTTTGCATTTGATACAAACTGAGGCGTAGAGATCTTTCTAGCTCTCTATTTTCTGTTAAACCTCTCTGGTCTAAAATATCAACACTGGCCCCGATCTTGATTTTTTTTAGCAAATATACCTGTGCTGTTGGGTCAAGCGCAAAGCTTTGGCCGTCCACCGAAAAGCTCGTTCCGGCGTGAACTTTTGTAAAAAGGCTGCTTGAGAAGTCAAAGTCTCTTGTTTTCAAGGCCGGCAACTTGACTCTTATTACTCCATCTAAGGACACAAATTTCTCAGAGTTGAGATTTCTGGTTAAAGTTTCAAGGATTCGAACCTCTTGACCAATGCTTGTGGGTTCGCTTGATGAGTTTCTAATTTCACCGATGATACGCTTAAGTCCCGAAGAGAAGTTACCTTGAACCCCTAGGCTTTGATCGGAGTGGGCCCATCTAGCAGAAGAGTATATCATTTGCTTATCATTTAGCAGTGAATAGCGGTTCAATTCAGATCTTAAGTTCTGAGCGTTAAGGAGTGGTATTCCGGTTAAACTAAAGGTAATAAAAAGATAAGCTAAATATTTACTCATTAGCTTATTCTAATACAAAGTCAAAGAATGTCTATCTGTGTGCTTAGTATCCTAAAAAGAACTGATTTAAGGTTTCAACTTCCATTTCTACAGATTGGTCATCTCTTCTTGGGGTAGGCTCCAACCCGGACTCTTCTGCAGCTCTTTGGAGGTCTTGTTGACTTTCACTGAAATCAGCATGAAGTCCATCAAGCTCAGCAAAAAGAGAAGCGGTATTTCGAGAGCTTTCACTAGACTCGCGATTTGTTAAGGTAAGATAGCCGGAGATAATATTATTAAAATGAACAATATCTCTAGTTTGATTCACTTTATGTTCAAGCTCTCTTTGGATCGTTTCAAGTGAGCTCATTTGTTCAGAGTTATTAAAATCAATATCATCTGATCTTGTTCTTGTCTGTGCTTCTAGTCTTAAATTTTCAATTAGACTTTGTCTCATGCTCTCATAGCGGGCCGTAATTCTCTCTTGTATTTTTTCAGGATCAGAAAGAAATCGCTCAATATCATTGTCTGAAAACCCTTCTTCTTCTAAGTATTTTCGTAGCTCGGCCTCATCTTCATCAATTTCCTTAATTTTTTCCCCCATGGCAATTGAGCGCAACTCTAGCTCATCAATTTCTTTATTCAAATCCTTTTGGCCTGGACGTAAGAAGTGAGCACAAGCTTGACGATCTCTATTTTCAAGACATTCATTCATAAGTTCGCGCCTCTTTTCTACATTTTCTACGTACTTTTCACTAACAGTGTCTTTAGAGGTCATTGTGGTTAAGCTGTTAAAGTCTGTTCCTTTATTTTGATCTGCAACAAAGACATCAGAGTTCCCCCAGTCAGCAACGGCCCTAAGCGAACCACAACTTGGAGTGGTACAGTTTTCTTTTTGAAAGTCTCTAAATCTTGCTTGAATTGAATTAACTCCAGCAATATTGCGTTTTGAAGCGTCTAAATGGCTTGCCACTGCGCAGGCCATATTTCTTGTGTTTACTCTATACTCATCATTACTATTGCTTAAGTTAATATTAGAACTGGTGAGAATACCATTGAAAGCACTTTCAGGAGTGATATTTCCAAGCAACTCTCCCGTAGAAAGTGGTTGGGCCCTTGTTGTAAGAAGGAGTGTCTGTTTGTCTTCTTCAGTGTTATGGCCTATATAGAAGTGGTCACCAAGACTTCGCTTAAGTGTTTCAACTTGGTCGTCGTCTAGTTCGTTTTGACTTCTAATTAAGCGTCCTTCACAGATAGGTTGAATGTTTCTAGCACACAAACCCCAAAGGTCATAGGCCATATTGCTCTGATTTCCAGATGGCACTTGCATGAGCTGTATGTACTTTGCTCTAATTTCAGCTCGCTTTTCAGGACTCTCAGGCCGATAGAATGTCGTGTAACCACCGGCCTTATCGTAGTCTAAATTTAGAGGTATGGCCTCGATACAAAAGCTGCTAATGATTTCAATAACATTTTTTGAAATTTGTGTTTTATATAATTCATAAAACTGAGAGTGATCAACTACATGAATTCGTTTATCAGAGTCTTTTCCTTGGCCAAAAAGGGCCTCTCTTAATCTTTCACCAAAAAATTGTCCAATGACTTCAATTTCTGCATCTCTTATTTGCTCTCCATTAGGTAGCTCACGGTCAATTTCAAGAGCTAGGTTATTTGTTAGGTCGACTCCTCGGTAACTCTGCTCTTGGTTTTCTCCGCCCTTTTTCTCAATTTGTCTTAGCGCCTCTTGAATGTCTGATCTTGTTGATTCGTTTAATCTGCCCCAGACGCAATCCATTGCTTCTTCTTCCTCTCTGCAGTTTTCGTAGGCGCGAGAGACTTCATTATTTTCATTTATAAGACGAATCAGGAATTTTTTTTGTTCGCTTTTTTGATTGGCCTGAACTGAGCTTATTAAGCTCAAAGAACTCACTATCATAAGTGAAAATATTAAAAGAAATTGAGATAAGTCCGATTGATATTTCATACCTATATTATCGGGTACTTTACTTAAATTCTGAAATAATCTGATCAAGTGAAATAAAAAGCCTTTGATCTACGAAAAATCAAAGGCTTAAGA
>SKIL01000088.1 GCA_007116425.1 Bacteriovoracaceae bacterium
AGGGTGAGTGATATAGAAGCGAAAACAAAAGAGTTGCGAGAGGCCGGTTTACGCTTTATTTACGAATCGTCCCAACCTGGTGCAGGTGGTTGCTTGGTCAACTTTATTCATCCCAAATCTACTGGGGGAGTGTTGATTGAGCTCTCGCAAAAACAGATTTAATTTAAAGGAAAAGAATTATGCAGGGTACGACTGTTCACTTACCTCAAATGACAAAGGCCAATGCTATTATTATCGGAATTAGCGCTGGCCTTTTTATTCTCGACTCTCTATTTCGTCAGTCTGTTGGTTTTTCGACTCTGCCGATTATAGGTCTGTCTTGGTCTGGGATAACAAGTGGTCTAATAACTCAGCTTATAACTTATCCTTTTGCCCCTTCAAGTTTTATACAGGTACTTTTTAGCGGACTCATTCTTTGGTTTTTGGGTTGCGAGCTTGAAAGACAGTGGGGAGTGGTGAGATATCTTTTTGTTCTCTCGGTGGCCACTCTTATTGGAGGCCTAATCTATTTAAGTTTTGCCGCGATCTTTTTTTCAGGGCCTATGGCAGCGATTTCTCTCGCTGGCCTTGCGGGAATTAGCTCTGGTCTTTGTCTTATTTATGCCATTCTTTACCCTGACAGGCAGTTTGTTTTTATGTTTCTCTTCCCTATGAAAGCAAAGTATTTTTGCATGTTGTTAATTGGTATTACTTTATATCAAGGTATTTTTTCCCCTGCTGGAGTACTTGCTTGGGGTCATCTCGGGGTTATGCTTGGCGCTTTTATTGGACTTCGTTTGCTGGTCAGTCCTTTTGCATCACAGTTTCTTGCAAAGCTTGAATATCGATTCTCAAGAAGCTCTGGAGGTGGATCTTCCTTTGGGGGAGCTCAGCGTAATCGCCGAAGTACACGAACTCATTTGAAAATTGTGCGCGACGAGTCAGATGATGATGACAAAAAACCGCCTAAGTACTGGCAATAATTTTTAGACAATACTTGTCATACTTTATGGTTCTTGTTAAAAAGCGTAGGTTAAATATTTAAAGGAGGGCTTGATGAGACTTTCAAGAGCGCTTAATGATAAAAAAATGGATGTTAGACTTCTTGATAAAATGATGCACGAAGGGCGAATCGAGGCTTCGGAAGTTCGAAAATATCAAGAGGGACTTCCTGACGACGCCACTAACGCTACAACAACTGAAGAAGTTGAAAGAAAGAAGAGAGAAAAGCGGGCCCAATCTCAACAGCAAGATTCGTAAATAAAAGTTTTACTGGATAACAAATCTGGAAAAATAAATATCTTTGACGGTTTGTTGACCTAAGTTCTGATTGACTCTATTTTTTATTCGAGATTCTAAAAGCATTCTACCTATGGCCGTATTGAGCTCCTCTGGCTCCATATGGCCAGCTGTGTCGATAATGATATCTTTGATAAGAGGTCTTTGTTCGTCGATAGTTTTCCCTTGATCAGGAAAAAAGGGGACTAGGTGGACTTCGAGGTCTAGGTAGCGCAACCGAGTGGTTCTGGTCGGAAGGTTAATGGTCATTTGCTCAAGCTTAATGGCCTCTGAAAAGGCCTGTTCTCTTCCTGATTTGATAAGTGCCAACATCTGTTTTGTTTCATCGGGAAGAGGTTTTTCAAAAATCATTGTCGTGTAGATAAATACTCCAGCAGTAAATAAAACCGCAATTGAACTTAAACCAACTAGAATATTGTCTACGAGTTTATTACCAGTCATTTGGTCATTGTAGCATGGAGATTGGGGGAAGAGTCAGGGGCAAAAATCATCCCACTCAAGCATTAAGCCTGAGTGGGATAATCCGACAAACTGTTTAAAATGGTAGAGGTGTATACTTGAGATCTAGATCTTTGGCGATTTGCTCGTAAACTAAATCACCCTTGTAGATATTAATCCCTTTTTTGAATGCTTCGTCTTTCATTGCTGTCTCTTCAACCCCTTGACCGGCAATAAAACGAGCGTACTTCAGTGTTACATTCGTAAGCGCATAAGTCGAAGTTCTGGCGACTGCACCTGGCATGTTGGCAACACAGTAGTGAATAACATCATCAACTAAAAAAGTTGGGTTTTCATGAGTTGTCGGTTTACAGGTTTCAATACATCCACCTTGATCTACAGCAATATCCACAACGACAGAGCCAGGCTCCATTTTTGAAATCATCTCTCTTGTGACTAGCTTTGGTGCTTTAGCTCCTGCAACGAGAACAGCTCCAATGACAAGGTCTGAGTTAATGACTGAGTTTTCAATATTTTCAATGTTTGAAAATAGCGTTGTGATTCGGTTGTCAAAAAGGTCGTCAAGCTCGGCAAGTCTCTTTGTAGAGAGATCAATTGCTGTCACGTCGGCACCCATTCCCATCGCCATCTTGATTGAGTTCGTTCCAGCGATTCCACAACCGATAACGGTTACTTTTGCTCTTGGAGTTCCTGGAACCCCACCCATTAGGACGCCTTTACCACCTCGATCTTTTTGTAAGCACATCGCACCTACTTGAGTGGCCATTCTTCCTGCAACTTCACTCATGGGAGTTAATAGGGGAAGAGAGCCATCCGCTGGTTGAATTGTTTCATAGGCAATAGCTGTACATCCCGACTTCATAAGTCCTTCTGTTTGAGGCTTATCGGCCGCAAGGTGTAGATAGGTGTAGAGAATATGCTCTGGCCCAAGCATGTCTATTTCAACTTGTTGTGGCTCTTTTACTTTAATAATCATTTTTGCTGTATCAAAAACATCTTTCGCAGTTGGAAGAATTTTTGCTCCAGCATTGATAAAGTCTTCGTCTGAGATCCCAACTCCAACTCCGGCCTTTGTTTCTACATAAACTTCATGGCCATCGGCGATGAGCTGACGTACCCCACCAGGAACGAGGGCAACTCGGTTTTCGTTGTTTTTAATTTCCTTAGGAACGCCAATTTTCATTTCAGACTCCTTAAAAGAATCATCTCAACTAAGAGGGTGAATATATTTAGGGCAATATAAACATTTCAGTCGGTTTATTGAAGTAAAAAAAGCAAAAACGGAACATTTTTCAATGCGTTAAGTTGTTGTCATCATAAAGGCCCAAGCATAAAATAGTCAGAATTTATTCTTTATTACATGGAAGGTCTTATTTATGCGCAATTTTCTGGCCCTTACTTTTGGACTCTCTGCTATTTTGTTCACCGCCTGTTCAGGGATTGGTCCTCTACGTTCAGGTATGGACTATACTGTCGAGGTTTATGGGCTGTCGGAAGATGGTCTCGAAGCTGCGACATCGACAGGGCCGGGTTTAAACTTTCCGGTTTATAAGGCCGAGTTTGAAAATGGCCTAACTGCGATTATCTCTCCGAACCATACACTACCAATTTTTTCTTTCTATACTTTTTTCGATGTTGGTGGACGCTATGAAGGCGAGGGGACAACTGGTGCGACACATTTTCTTGAGCATATGATGTTTAAGGGAGCACAGAAATATGGCCCGGGAGAGTTTGATACGAGTATTGAGGCCAGTGGTGGAAGAACAAATGCGTATACAACATTTGATTCGACTGTCTATTACCAGCACCTTCCAAGTCATATGCTCAACAGAATCATTGATATGGAAGCAGATCGTATGACTGATGTTTTACTCAATCCGCAAATGGTCGAGTCTGAAAGACATGTCATATTTAATGAAAGAAAAATGCGATATGAAAATAGCCCACGCGGGATGCTCTTTTTGGGAATGATGCAAAACTTTTTTAAGGGCACACCTTATGGTGGATCAGTCATAGGAGAAGTTGAAGATCTTGAGAGCTTAACACGCGATCAGCTTAAAGAGTTTTTTCACAAGTTTTATACTCCTGACAATGCCATTATTGTTATTGTTGGTGATGTTGATCCGGATAGAACCTTTCGAGAAATTGCACGTAGATATTCTCATCTCGAACCTTCAGATGAAGATCTGCTTGAATATAAGGCAGAAAAGGATGATCCTAAGCACTACCAGCGAGAAACTTCTTATGGAGAGCACATTCGCCTGACCGGATCAAGTCCCGAACCGATGTTTGCCCTGGCCTACGCTGGAGAGCCACTTGGAGAGGAAAGAGGTTATGTTCTTGACTTCCTCGCTAGTATTCTTGCATCTGGAGAGTCCTCATATTTTTATCAACAGTTCGTCAGTGCTTCTCGCCCTCAACTTACTCAGGTGAATGCATCTCATTATGCTTTGAAACATGATGGTATCTTTTTTGTGATGGGCTCCTTACTTCCAGGTGTCTCTCTCGATCGCTTTAAAAATAATTTAATTACTCAGGGAAGGCGTGCTTGTTCTCGAGCGATTGACGATCGAGCAGTTCAAAAAATTAAAAACCAAATTCTTGTATCTTTTTACTCAGGGCTTTCAACCAATGACGGACTTGCGCATTTCCTAGGTCGGCGTGAGTACTTTTATGGTGACTTTAGGGCCTACCGAGATGAGCTTAAGGCATATAATTCGATTACGACTCAAGATGTGCGACAGGCCTGTCGAGAAATTTTTGAGAGTGGTCGCTATATTTTTGTAAGTGTTCAGCAAGACTAAAATTAAAACTTTAATAAAGAGAGTAAACATGAAAAACATAATGATTCTTTTCACCTTGGTATTTGCAAGTATGAGTGCTCATGCCAATAGTGATATTGTTAACAGAGTTGAGCGCTTTGACTGGGACGGCATCGATGTCGTTTGGTTGCAAGATGATCGTCTGCCATTGTTTAATATCCAAGTTTACTTTGCTGATGGTGCGCTAAGTGACGATCCTTCAAGAATGGGCGAGACTGAATTTATGTTTACGATGCTCTCGGAAGGAACGAGACGATTCAGTGCCTCTGAGATCGCTGATTCACTTGAGTTCTTTGGCTCAAGTTATGGAGCAAGTGTTGTTCACGAGTACTCTCAATTTAAAGTCAGTGGGCTTTTAGAGCATATGGCACCAACGATGGAGATGGTTTGTCATATGTTTCAAGACTCGACTTTTCCAAGAGAGCGCATTAATAATGCTCTAGCAAAACGTAAGGCCCAATTAGAAAACTCAATTCGAAATCACGGCTGGCTGGCCAATCGAGCTTTTAGAGAGCTTTCATTGCGTGGCTCTCCCTTTTATTATCCCACTGATGGAAAAATTAATGACCTTGATCGTGTCACTCGAACTCAGTTGAGAGAAAAGCGTAACTACTTTAATAATGATGTTAAAAAGAGAATTTATCTGACTGGGCCTCGTGAAGTTTTAGGTTTAAGAAATATTATTCGAGAACAATGTGGTTGGCGTGGTCATGAAGAGCAATTTGTTCGTCGGGCCGAGTTTCCACCTGTTAAAATTGAAGATGGGCCGCAGGTTTTTGTTGTTGAGGTTCCTAGTGCAAATCAGGCCCAGGTTCGTATTGGTCGAATTTTGAATCCTGGTGAATACGATGATCACTACTCAATGCTTTTAGCTAATAATTTCTTGGGTGGAGGCTTTACTTCAAGATTAATGCGAGAGGTTCGTGCAAGTCGAGGACTAACATATTCGATTGGTTCGATGGCCGCAGCTCAAAGAGATTATGGGAGGGCCTTGATTTCAACATCAACTCCTGCACCACGAGTAACAGATTTATTAGAAGTGATCACAAATACTGTTCAGAGTGCAATGACTGAAATTGATTCTGAAGACCTTGAAAGAAGTCGAGGGAACTTAATTGGAAGTCATCCGTTTCAGTTTGAAAGTCCTGAAGGAGTTTTGGGAAGAATGATGTTTCTTGATCATCAAGAGAGACCTTATGACGAGCTTACTCACTTTCCACAAAGAGTGGCCGAGGTTACAAAAGAACAAGTGAAGGAGCAGTTAACTGCCTTGTTTCGTCTGGATCGACAGGTCATTGTTGTATTAGGTGAGGCCGACTTGGCCGAGCAACTTAGAGAAGCTGGTTATAAAAATGTTATAACGATGTCGTTTCGGGATTTTCTGTAATTTGAGTATCTGTTATACCGTCCATTTCAACTATTGAGCCAGGACAAACTTTTAGCGTCTTGGCCTTTAGTTGACCATAAAAACGAGCTGTTGGATGTATAACGACTTTTCCTGTTGCTTCAATATTGCCTTTAACCGTACCGTATAAGTGAAAATCTTTACATCTAATTTCACCTTCAAAGTATCCCATTCTTTCAAGCTTTAATGGAGAGTCATCCTTTATGTTAATTTTTCCTTCAAGTTTTGAGCATAAAATAGTTGGCCCAAAGAAATCAAACTCACCTTTAAGAACGCTTTGTTCGCCTATAAAATTATATTCTTGTGACTCAAAATTAACATAATTCATAATTGGTCCAAAGTTAGCGGAGGTTTACAGACATTAATTGGCGATGAAGTAGATCACCTGTTCTAGAAAAAATAACAATTTGTAATAATCCTCGTTCATTTTGCTGTGAAATAGGAAATCTAATATTATCGACGGGCCTAAAGCGTTGTGTGGCAAATGACTCCCCATCGGTAAAACTTAATTGGAAGTTATCTTGTCCGCCACTCGATCTCGGGTAGAGGTGGATTGTAGGTCCGGCCTTGAAAATGACAAATAAATAGCCGCTCAGTCTCTCATTATTAGCAGTTTGATTCGTAATATGAAAATTGAATTCTACTTCATTCTCTCTATAATTCACTTCAAAGTTATCAATTGTAAGAAGTGGCGAGTGACTTAAGTTTTGCATTCCTGCAACTGGGCGAAAAAGTGATAGAGCACTCATACCAGTAAGGTCTATATTTTCACCTGAGACGAGTCGCTCTTGAAGGTCTTTATTAAAGCTTTCTAAGTCATGGTTGCGATCATGTAAAACCGCCAGTTCTGCTTGTAATTTACTTACAAGTTCTGGTTCTTGTAGCTTTATTTCTTCTTTTATACTTTGAATTCTTAGAGTGAGAAATGTAAGCCCCGCCAAGGCAAATAGAGCGATAAAGGGGAGAACAGTTATAGTAAATTTAATGAAGTTCTTATTTAGTCTATAGAGTCGAGGAGATGACTCCCCTCGATAGACTAAAACTGAAAGGTCCGCTTGATTATTTTCGGACTGAGGCATTAATTAGTTTCCTGACTTGCTGTAAAGATGGGCATAATTTCATCAAGCTCACTTGACTGAAAGAAGCGAAGACTTGGCTTAAAAGCTAGTTGCTCAGACTTCTCCTCTTCATTTTTAATACCTCTTTTTGTCCAGTTTTCAGAAACAATCTTCCAGTCATAGTAAGTGTCTTGAACCATATAAAGAGTTTTCCTCCCAATGTCAGTTAAATTGGGTGCTCTGTAATCTTGCCTAAAATTTACCTTGGCG
Organism: Bacteriovoracaceae bacterium; assembly: GCA_007116425.1. GTDB lineage: Bacteria > Bdellovibrionota > Bacteriovoracia > Bacteriovoracales > Bacteriovoracaceae > SKIL01. The sequence goes on from SKIL01000088.1 coordinate 7,293, forward strand.
TAGTTATTGGCCACAATCAGTGAAAGGTCTGTTATATTTACTTCCGGGTTTCCAGGCCGTGAGAAGATTGCCCTCTTGAAGCGAGTAAAACCTTCAATCCCACCGTGTCTAGCATCATGAAACTTATCCTTATGATAAAAAGAGATATAATTTGGAATATTTTGCTCTTCCCAGCTCACTCGCCAATCTTCAACGGTTTCTAATAATTTATTGCGCTTATTAAGCCATGCCTGCTGTGATAACCAATTCAGATTTTCAACCACAACAATCATTGTTCTTTCAAGTTCAATATACTTTGAAATATCAACTAGATGCTTGTTGGCCGTAACAATACAACCTCTTGAATCTAGTCCCTTATCAATTCTTGTTTCATCGTTAGTTGAGTGAAGCCAAATACCTCCACCTGTTTTTTGGCGAATTCGATCTACAGGGTTAGGGTAGTTCATAACAAATGCACCAACTCCGTAAATAAGACCTTCGTCTCCAAAATTATCAACAAGCTGTTGATGAGGTAAAAACTCCGTAAAAAAGAATGTGCCTTCAGGCGTTCTGTAATCTCCTTCAAATAATTTGTCCCCTGAGCGTTCTCCTGTTGCCATGTGATAGCTTCTGACCAGCTCGGGGTATGAGTCATTATTTCTGAAAAGGTAGAGGGTATGGGTCGCTTTTTCTGCGACTAAAATATGGTGAGTAAAATATGAATCTAGGTGAAGCAAAGGAGCTGGCATGGCCTGTGTTTGATTTGGAAGAGTTGGTACTTCAATCGCTTTCGCCGTTTGCAGTAGTGGTGAAATAAAGTATCCGACAGCGAGGGTCGCACTTATATTTAATAGAACTTTAGTTCTTTGGTTGGTCATTGAAAATATTCTAGAAATCATTTTTATCATCCCAATATCCTTGGTTTGAGTTTTGTCATTTACTAAATCGGCAAAAAATACATTTATTTAATCATCTTTAATTTTAATGAACAGTACAAACTTACGCAACCGATAAGAGTATATAAACCTATGAATATATACAATTATAACTCGAAAATTGTGTAATCTAAGGTATGTGATATCATGGGGTTAGGTAGATTTCTGTTTGGGGCCCTAAAATTCGTGTGACCGTCTAGGTTTGCGCGTTGAGAGAGGATTTGGTCATGAGTGGTGAGTCAAAGTCAAAAAATTCAGATTTGAATCAAGTTGCAGATGATCTTTTAGATGATACCGGGCTGGAGTTTAATATTCCTTTGGATGATGAAGGGAATGATGAATCTTTGCTCGAAGATGGAGACGTTTCAACTGGTGAAATTATGACTAAAGATTCATCGGAAGTCTTAACTGATTTGGTTGCCAGTAGTGATGGTTCTGAATCAGACGGCCCTGAGAGTGATACAGATGATGAGGGCCTACTCGATGGGCTAGAGTTTGGTGTTGTAAGTGATTCTGAGGGGGAGCCCGAAGATGAGGCATCTTTTGAAGCTGATGCAGAAGGCTCTGAGTCGTTACCGAGCGGAGGACTAGAAGTCAGTTTTGATGAGGGTGATGATACTGCTGCTTCAGGACAAATTGAGCTTGATTCTTTAGAGGTCTCTGAAGATTTATCTGAAAGTGACCCTGGAGGTTTAGACTTAAGTTCAGATGATGGAGATGAAGGCTTTGAATTTTCAGATGGTTCTAGTGAGCTCGACTCAATTAATAATGAAGAGCAGCAAGAGGATGACTCTGCTACTCTTGTGGGGAAGGGCCTTGATTTCAATTTAAGTGATGATAGTGATGACTATGAGATCGAAAATAATTCGACAAAAGTGCATACCGTAGCTTCTGAGAGCAGCTCTGATGAAGTCGAACGTCCAGATGAGGAAATGGCCTTAAAAGGTGTTGCTCCTGACCCCGAAGTAGAAGAGGTAACGGGCGAGTTTGATATGGGGGATATTCTCCAGGCCGATAAAGCAGTCGGCCCGTCAGGAGATGAAGATGAAGATGAGGCAACTCGAGCAACGATTGTTGCAAATTATACTGATACAGATATAACTTCAAAGACGATGGTCGAAGGTGGGCCTTCTTTTCAGGAGATGACCCCATTTGATGTAAATGTTCCTGAAGATAGTGATCAGGATGAGGATGATCAAAAAACTCTAATTCAAACGGATCTGAGCAATGCTGAGGACATGAGTTATAACTTTAATGCGGAGGAAGATGTTGAATCTATTTTAGAGGCGGGTGATGAATCATTGCAAAGTAATGAGACAGATGATCAAACTCGAGCTACTCAAATTTCAAACTTTAATAGAGTATCCACAGATCAAAATAGCGAGGGACGAGTTGAAATTACTCCGCAAGAGCAGAGAGTTGTTGACTCTTATAACCAAGATGAAATGGTCCGTCTTCAGTCGACGATTCGGCAATTAAGAGAAGAGAGAGAAGCAGTTCTTGAGCAAATTGATGAGTTTAAGGACGCTCAAAGTGTTGTCGCGCAGGAAAATCTTGGGCTAAAGGCCGAACTTGAAGAGCTTAAAATCGAAGTCAATATTTTACGAAAGCGACATGCAGATGAGATTGATGAAATGCAATATCGTCTAAGAGTGAACGAGGAAAAGAAGGCCGTTTATGAAGAAAAATCAAAACACTTACAAAGGGAGCTTGAGCGGCTAGGACAAAAAGTAAGAATTGATTTTAACAAAGTGAAACAAAGAGAAAAAGAGCTTGAGGGTCAATTAGAATTGGTAAGTATGGATGCTGAGTCCCAAGTTAGAAGCCGTGATCAGAAAATTTTGGAATTAAAAAGAAA
>SKIL01000166.1 GCA_007116425.1 Bacteriovoracaceae bacterium
CAAACCAAGAGCTTTTCATGTACCTAATGCTGGTACTACTGGTTGTTGTTGGTTTTTGGCTTGAGGGTATTAGAATTATGGCCACGGGTATGCCACCAGGTGAAAGGTTTTGGTCACCATTTGGTTGGTGGACAGCTGAGTTTTTTCTTCTTTTTGGTGGAAGCGAAGTATTTTGGGCAAACACTTATCGAGCGCTGTGGATGTTTCACATGCTCAATACGATGGTGTTTATTGCCAGTATTGGTTATAGCAAGTTTCTTCACATGTTTGCGATTCCAGTTGCAGCACTTGTCACTCCAAAGCGAAGAGGTGCTGTTTTAAATCCAATGGATTTTGAAAATGAAGAAGCTGAAACCTTTGGGCTCGGGAAGCTATCAGAGCTAACAGTAAAAAACCGACTTGACCTCCTCACTTGTGTTGAATGTGGAAGATGTACTCAGGTTTGTCCTGCAAATCTGGCCGACAAGCCACTTGATCCTAAAAAAATTATCACAAAGGCGCGAGACCTCGCCTTTGAAACCCAAGCAAAAGGTGAAACTGATGCTGAACTTTGGGGAGACAATCCGATCTATGGCAATACGGAACTTGATGCCTGTACAACCTGTGGGGCATGTATGGAAGAGTGTCCTGCCCATATTGAACACGTCGATATTATCATGGAAGCAAAAAGGTACAAGGCCTTAACACTTGGAGAACTTCCCCCTGCAGCAGCAGACGCTGCCAATAAAATAAAAATTCAAGGAAACCCTTGGGGAATTTCACAAGATGATCGCTTTAAGTGGGCCGACGGTTTAGATATCCCAGTTATTGAGCCAAATAAAAAAGTTGATTACTTATACTACGTCGGATGTGCTGGTTCATACGATGCCAGCAATCAGCAAGTCGTCAAAGATACTGTTATGTTACTCAAAAAAGCAGGCGTCAGCTTTGCTGTTATGGGAAAAACTGAGAAGTGCAATGGCGACCCAATTAGAAGATTTGGTGATGAATATACATTTTTTGAAGTGGCGATTGAAAATATTGCAAACATGAGACAGTACGACTTTGATAAAGTGGTAACCCACTGCCCACACTGTCTCCATACGATTGGTAAAGAGTATGCTAAGTTTGAAGATGGGGAATTCGAAACTCTTCACCATACAGAACTACTCGATCAACTTCTTAAAGATGGAAAACTAAAACCGACAAAAACAGTTGACCAAGAATTCACCTTTCATGACCCTTGTTATCTTGGAAGACACCATGGAACATATGATGCCCCAAGAAATCTTCTTGAGGCCGTACCAGGTCTTAAAATCACAGAAATGGAGCAATCAAAAGACCGTGCACTTTGCTGTGGTATGGGCGGTGGAAATATGTGGTACGAGCTCGATGAGGGTGAGCACTTAGCAAAAAATCGTTTAGAGCAAATCGCTGAAACAAAGGCGCCAAAATTGGCGACGGCCTGTTCTTACTGTATGATTAATTTCAAATCCTCAACTTCACAAGTCGAGCAAACAGAGAATTTGGAAATTGAAGACGTGGCCAGTATTTTATCTAAATCTATCGAATAAACTCTTCTTCTTTTTTGGAGTGGTGACTTGCTTGTGCTTAATACCAAGCAAGTCCCTCTCTGAAACTACCTCTAATATCCCCGGAATTCTCGAAACAATTGAAAGCATCATTCAACTTGAACGAACAAGAGAGGAGCGACTACTTAATGCGGCCAGCGAAAATCAAAGAACTCTCGGGGCCCAAAGAGAAATTGAGTCAGTTGCGATCGACCCTCAATTTCTACGAAGCCTCATCTTTCACTCAAATTTAGACTATCTCAAACTTGCCATTGATGACCGATGTACCTTTTATTCTTTAATTGATAACACTCTCCTACAATCTAGTGGCGGACAAATTACAAATATCCCGATTATTTATAAAACTAATGAAGGTGAACAATATAATGCCCTCGTAGAAAGACAGGACTTTATCCAGTATATAACGAGAGACGAGTGTTTTAGAAATCGTGAAATAAGAGAGCTCTTTTCACCTTCAAACCTACAATCAACCTTGGCCAGCATCAAGTTTGAAACTCCTACTACAAAAAAGCAATGCCATGAAATACATGAGACTTGGCTTAATAATCGATACCTTCCATACTTATGTAGAATTCCCGAAACCGAAAGGATTATCGACAATAGCAGAAGAAGGCTTAACCAAACGCCACAAAACCAACCTATACAGAGACAGTTTTATCAGCAATTAATAAGCTCAAATCAACGCTATCTTTCCAATGTTGAAGATTTTCAAAAAATTTATTTGCGATCATTATGCTCTAACCTCTATCAACCGGATAAGTTCTGTCAGCAATACCTTACTCCTCATGTTTGGGGGAGGATTCTAAGCATGGAAGAGCCCTCTTACAAAATGTCATTTCAATGTGCCCTACACTTGAACAAAAATTTTGATGAAGTAACAGCATCAGATTTGAGAACATGCTCAGCAATATTTACAGAATCACCAAACACATGCCAAACCTTACGACACAGGTCTTTTCCATCAAACTTCCCCCTCTCTGACTGCGACACCTTATCTGAGACTTTGAGTGTTTCTCGACTAAAAACACCTTATAAAGATTGTCCCGGTCAAATTGATCACGAAG
>SKIL01000002.1 GCA_007116425.1 Bacteriovoracaceae bacterium
GATTTTCTTGTAGATTTATTTTTAGACAAGTCTGAGGAAACTAAAGATTTAATTAAGAGCTTTTGGCACGATGATAAAAAAACGCAAAAGCTATTTGATGAATTTTCTGAAAACACTCTTACAAATTTTTATTTTCCCTATGGGATTGTTCCGAATATGTTGATTAATCAAAAAATGTATTGCGTACCCATGGTGATAGAAGAGAGTTCTGTTGTCGCTGCAAGTGCTAAGGCCGCAAAGTTTTGGATGGGGCGAGGCGGCTTTAAAACGCGTATTCTTGGGACTGAAAAAATCGGTCAAGTTCACCTTATTTGGGAGGGAGAAACTAAAGTTCTTTTCGACTTTTTTGAAAAAATAAAACCAGAGCTTTTAAACAGATTAGAACCAATTGTTAGCAATATGAAAAAGCGCGGTGGTGGTCTCTCTGATATTAAGCTTGTGGATAGAACAAGTGACGAGCCAAATTATTATCAGGTTTGGTGTACGTTTGAAACTTGCGACGCTATGGGTGCCAATTTTATCAATTCGGTTTTGGAGGCCATTGGCCAAGAGTTTAAGGGACTAGTTCAGCTGCAAAAGGAGTGGCCTACCGCCTCACAAAACTTACAAGTTGTTATGGCCATTCTATCTAATTATACTCCTGAGTGTTTAGTCGAAAGCTATGTGGAGTGTCCTATTGAAGACCTCCATGACCCTTCTCACGGTATGGGTGTTGAAGAGTTTGTCGAAAAGTTTACCCGTTCGGTAAGAATTTCTAAAATTGATGTCAATCGTGCAACCACTCATAATAAGGGAATCTTTAATGGTATTGACGCTGTTATTTTAGCGACTGGTAACGATTTTCGGGCAATTGAAGCGTGTGGTCATACATATGCATGTCGCGATGGGCAATATCGTGGATTAACCGATGTTGAGGTTAAAGACGGGAAATTTCGTTTTTCACTTAAAATTCCTATGGCCCTTGGTACCGTTGGGGGCTTGACATCTCTTCATCCCTTGGCGAAGGTCTCTCTCGATATATTGGACAGACCCTCGGCACCTCAGTTAATGCAGATCGTAGCGTCTATTGGCCTGGCGCAGAATTTTGCGGCCTTGCGATCCTTGGTGACTTCAGGTATTCAAAAGGGGCATATGAAAATGCACTTAATGAATATTCTCAATCATCTTGAGGTCGGCGATCACGAGCGCGCTCTGGCCAAGGAACATTTTAAGAAAGAGACAATTTCTTTTAATGCCGTGAGAGAGTTTATTCAGGGTCTACGACAGATTCATTAGAATTGGGGAGTTTATGAATAAAGTGGTGGGGGATGATAAGAGAACAGAAGACATCTCTAATGAGGATGTTTCTTCCTTGGCCTTATCAGAAGATTTAGAGGGTTTAGATAAAACCTTTGATCCAAGCTTAGACTTAAAATCAGAGCAATCTTTTGAAACAGAGATTGATCGTCATGCACAACGTTTTTACGGTCAAGGCAAACTGCTACTGAGTGGTGAGTATTTTGTTTTAGATGGCGCTCAGGCATTGGCCCTTCCGACAAAGGTTGGACAGTCGCTTCATGTGAAATACAGTCCATCGTTTGAACCCGTTTTATATTGGAAAAGCTTTGATGTTAGAGGGCGCTTGTGGCTTGAGGCCCGCTTTGAGTTTTGGCGTTTTAATTGTCTAGATGAGAATCCGTCCTCAGAAGTTTTAATGTTGCAAAATGTTTTACGACAAGTTCGTAAGCAGAACTCTCATTTTTTACGCGATGAAGTTGATGTTCATGTTGAAACACACCTGGGCTTTCCCCTAGATTGGGGACTTGGGAGTAGTTCTACTTTTATCTATAATGTTGCACAATGGGCCTATATCTCACCGTTTGAATTATTATTTAATACTTATGGTGGTTCTGGTTATGACATTGCTTGTGCCCAGTCGCAAGGCCCTATTCTTTATAGTAAACACAATGCCGATGTGAATTGGCAGCCGGTTATGTTTGAGCCGCCATTTAAGAACAACCTTTATTTTGTTTATTTGGGAAAAAAGCAAAATTCACGCACGGCAGTTGAGTATTATAAAAGTATAGAGACAGAACATAAGTCAGAAATTGTAGAGAGAATTGGCAAGATCACTCAGCGTTTGACAATTGTCACGACTCTTGAAGAGTTTGAAAGACTCATTCTTGAGCATGAAAATATCATTTCTCAAAATCTTGATTTACCACGCGCAAAAACTTTGTATTTTGATGACTTTTGGGGCGAGGTTAAATCTCTTGGTGCTTGGGGCGGTGACTTCGTAATGGTTACGAGTCAAAAATCAGAAGGCGAAACAAAAGCATACTTTAATCAAAAAGGATTTAAGGTGTGCTTAAGTTATGATGAGTTGATTTTGGACTCTTCAGAAAGCTCTGTTGAAAAAACCTATGGAGAAGGTTTTAATAATGTCCACTAATTCAATGGTCTGTTGGCAAGCACCTTCAAATATCGCACTTGTAAAATATTGGGGAAAACATGGTGAGCAATTACCGTCTAACCCTTCCATTAGTATGACCCTTAAAAATTCTAAAACGATTACAGGTTTGGAATGGAAAAAAAGTGATACACCTTCTTCAGATATACGTTTTCGCTATTTTTTTGAGGGGCAAGAAAA
>SKIL01000358.1 GCA_007116425.1 Bacteriovoracaceae bacterium
AAAAAAGAATCACAATTTCAAATTAATTATCGAGTCAAAATTGATCTCCAAAAAGACTTTGCATTTATTGGACCTTTCTCTAGCGACAAAATCACACTTCCTAAAAACTCAAATACTGTACTTTTTCAAGATGAGAAAAATAATAAGGAAACCATTTATAATAATATTGAAATCAAGATCGGCGAACTCTATATCGATCTTTATGAAATTAATGAGACCGAGTATCTTGTTGGGAATGTCTTCATTCAAAATGACAAAGGGCAACTTAAATATTTTGGACAGACGATTATTAGAAGAATTAAAAGCTAATTCAAAAAAATATGACTCATTTTAACTATAAGACCTACAGCGCTCTAAACTGATCAAATAAAATGATTGTCCCCATGACGAGTACAAAATAACCGAAGCCTTTTTTGAGGTTTCCCTCGGGAATTCTTGCGGCCAACCCCTTTCCGAAAAAGATTCCAAAGGCACCGGCCAAAGAGATACTCAGAAGAATTGGCCAGTCAATTGCCGGCCCGTACTGAAGATCGCCTATAAAGCCAATGAGAGACTTTGAGGCAATGATAAAAAGAGAGGTCCCCACGGCAACCTTCATGGGAAGGCCAACCAAAACGACAAGTGCTGGGATAATCAAAAAGCCACCGCCAGCACCGACTAAACCAGTTACACCTCCGACGATCAATCCCTCAAATCCAACAACAGCGGCCTTGAGTCCTGGTGCCATTGTGGACTTCACAACATCTTTTTTCTTTTGTTTGATCATCGAAATTGAAGAAAAAAGCATCAGGAGGGAAAAGATGATCATAATAAAAAGCGATTTTGTTATTTCATAATTTCCCAAACTCATAATCGTTTCAGGCATAGAGGGAAGAAGGAAGGCCCGAACCAGGTAAACCCCAACAAAGCTCGGCAGGGCAAATAGAATACCGGTTTTAAAATCAACTTCTCCCGTCTTCAAATACGCACTTCCACCGACTAAGGCGGTTAAACCAACGATAAAAAGAGAGTAAGCTGTCGCCGTCACAGGGTCGACGGAAAAAAGATAGACGAGAATCGGCACAGTTAGAATTGAGCCCCCTCCTCCAATCATACCGAGGACAAGTCCCATGAAAACTGATGCAATATATCCGGCGACTAGCACACTTAACTCCTTAGCGGTTGAACTTAAAGAGGCCATTCACCCCTTTAAAAATCACCATTCCGGCCAACATACTTAAAACAAAGTAAAAAGGTCTCGGATCTAAACTTCCAAGAGAAGAAACGGCCGGACCGGGACAGTAGCCTCCAAGGGCCCACCCCATTCCAAAAAGTACAGCACCAATAATGAGAGATGGTGTAAGCTCTGTTTTGGAAGGAAGATGCCATTGCTTTTCAACTAAGGGTGTTGGAAGCTTGCGAATAAAACGAAAGCTTACAAAATGCACACCAATCGCCCCGACCATCACAAACATAAGAGAGGGGTCCCAGTCTCCAAAGAGGTCGAGAAAGCCCACAACTTTAGTTGGTTGAGTCATTCCAGAAATTCCAAGACCAACAGCAAAAATAAAACCTACGACAAAAGATAAAACGGCACTTTTCATGAGAATACCCCCAAAGCTCTAAAGGCCACAACTGAAGCGATTCCAGCAACCATAAACACAATCGTCGCCACAAGAGAGCGAGGCGAAAGACGACTAATTCCACAAACCCCATGTCCACTGGTACAGCCGCTTCCAAGGCTCGTCCCAAAACCAACCAGCAAACCAGCCGCGACTAATGTCCAAGTTGACGTGTCTAATGTCCCCGTAAACATAACTGGATGAAAAAAGCTTAAGGCCAAGCCACCCGAGACAAGTCCGAGAACAAAAAGTACTCGCCATGCAAAGTCACCAACGGAGTAAGACAAAGCACCGCCAATAATTCCACTAATTCCCGTCACTCGACCGTTCCACAACAACATTAGCGATACGGATAAACCAATTATCGCTCCACCAACCAACGCATAAACCCAATCTATATGTATCATTTTTCACCTCACATTCAGGTTCGATATCTGAGGTCAATATACATGAAAAGAAACTTAAAAGGGATGTGCTAGAACATAAAAGACTTAAACTTGTTCATTTTCACTAATTGAAAGTAAGGCCTCTCGGTCCTTAATCATAATTTCTCGACCTTGTTGAGAAATTAAACCGCGCTCTTCAAGACTTCCTAGGGCGCGAATAATCGTACTTGTCGTGCTTGCGCAAAAACTTGCAATCTCTTGTCGCGTCCAGTTGTGCTCAGGATGTAACTCCTTGAGATAAACTAGAGATTGGGCCGTTCTGGCCAAGACCTGGTTTTCTAAAACCATTACATGCTTTACCTCAGCTCGCCTTAACTCCTTGGCCAAAACCGCAACAATCCCACGGTAAAGCTCTGGAAAATCCTGAAAGGCCTTTTGAATCACCGATTTTGGTAAAAAAGTGACAATCCCCTTTTCTAAAGCAACGGCCGTAGCATGATGGCCTTCATTGGCAAAAAGAGAGCGATGGCCACAAAAGTGACCTGCGCGAAAGAAGCGCACAAAATGCTCTTTTCCCGAAGAAGCACCAATCAAAGAGAGCCCAATTAAGCCACTTTGAATGAAATAAATTCCTTGAGGCCCATCACCTTGACGATAAAGAAGATCGCCCCTCTTAAGTTCAATAGACTTTGAACTCTCTTGAAAAAGGGTCTCGATCTCCGCGCTCACTTCTGGCCAAATTTTTCGATAAAACATGACAGTTATTATGTCATCTGCACCGCATCTACTCAAGAAATAAGCATAAAATATGCGCTAGAACATCGATTTTTCTCTCTATATCATGCATACTTGAAAGCATTAAAAGACCTCAACACATTGGAGGATGACAATGAAGTTAAATATTCAAGAATTTTACGATCCAGATACTTTTACGCTCACATATGTTGTAACAGATGAAGAGACAAAAGATGCCGTCATTATTGATCCCGTTTGGGACTACGACCCGGCCGCCTCAAAAGTCTCCACTCACTCGGCCGATAAAGTTTTAGAGTACGTGAAGAAAAATGAGCTCAACGTTCACTATATTTTGGAGACGCATGCTCACGCCGACCATATCTCAGGTGCACAAATCCTAAAGCAAAAAATACCTAATGCGAAAGTTGGTATCGGTGCCAATATCACAAAAGTTCAAGAAGTTTTTAAAGGTGTTTTCAATCTCGAAGAGGGCTTTGCCACTGATGGAAGTCAGTTTGACCTTCTCCTTACTGAAGATGAAGTGCTTAAGGCCGGAACAATTGAAATTAAAACCATTTATACACCTGGCCATACACCGGCCTGCGCCAGTTACCTCATCGAGGACGCGGTTTTTACAGGCGACGCCCTTTTTATGCCAGACTTTGGAACTGGTCGATGTGATTTCCCTGCAGGAAGTGCAGAGGACCTCTACGTTTCCGTTCACGATAAGTTGTATAATCTTCCCGATGAAACTCGCGTTTTTGTGGGCCACGACTATCGGCCAGGAGGAAGAGAGCTTGAGTTTCAGACGACAATTGGTGAATCGAAGCAAGCAAATATCCAACTGAAGGCGCAAACAACTCGTGACGAGTTTATCGAATTCAGAACGACTCGTGACAAAAAACTTGCTGCACCTCGCCTTCTGCTCCCAAGTGTTCAAGTCAATATTGATGCCGGAAAGCTTCCAGAAGCTGAAGGTAATGGCACGAGCTATCTTAAAATACCAGTAAGAGATTGATTTTTCTCTCCCAAGCTTCGCATAAACTCGGTTTATGCGAAGCCCTTATTGACGTAATTTCACAGACACGAAAGAATTTGCTCTTATGTTATTAAAACTAAGAGGTTTGCTATGTTCACTCTGCTCTTTAAAAAATCAACTCTCGTCGTTCTCTATTTTGTCTTTGTAAAGTTTTTGATCGCCTGTTCTGTTTTTCAGGCCGACGAATCTCAGACCCAAGATAGATATATAAAAATGGGCGATGAGATAAATCGCCTACATGGAATTTTTGGCGCCGCAGGCCTTATGCGCTCAAGTGAAATGGGCCACGAGAACTATCGTTCTGATCTAGACCTTAAAGGCGAACAAATGAAAAAATTTGGACAGCTTTGGGTCGACGAAATTTTTCGCTTAAACTCAAGATATAATCATAGAGGAATGCTCTCTCCTTACCGGCGAACAAAAAATCCTCAACTGCAAGTTTATGCTACGGCCACATACGCCTATCATATGCACCACAGAGCGGGCCGATGGAGTGATCACGACCTAGAAGATAAAATTCTCTATACGGGCCTGGCCTTTATGATTGATCCGGGAGTCTATGTTTTAAAAAATCTTCTCGACGACCAGGGAAAGTTTTATCACGACAAACAACACTTACAATTTGATAAAAATAGTATGTCTCATGGAATGGCCTCACTTCAAGGACATGTCTACGCATGGGTTCGCTGGAAAAAGCCCGACGGAAAGGAAGATATGGGTCAACTCCCACATGAGGTGCTCAAAGGCCATATGGTTTATGATGAAAAAGACTTACTCAAAAAGTTTGCTCGTCCAACTGCAAGCTTGTTAATAGAAAGATGGGATGACCAAAGAAAAATCTTCGTTTTTGACGAGTCTTCAACCTGGCATCTAGAATCACTTGGTTCTCTTATGCGTGGGCTCAAGTCAGTTTATGAAACATTGTACATGTTTGGAAATGAAGAAGATCAAAAAATAGCGGCCAAAATTGCAGAAATGACAGGACAGGTACTAACCCGGACACTCTCACTAACGGAAGTATGGGGATTGCCAGAGACAATTAACTTCGGAGAAGCTTCGGCCATGGCCTATTCAGATCGAGTGAGCACTAAGGCCCTTTGGAATTTCGTCAACCATATTGGAAGTGGCTTCTCTCTGCATAGTGGTGGTGATGGAATGTCACCTTACCGCTCTGGCGGGGCCCTAGGCCAAGCTCTCAATCAGTTTGCAGCTTCGCTTGATCAATGGCTTAATTTTGGAATTAATAACCTCAATCAAAGTGGCCTAACTCCAGAGCTGTATAGTTACCATACGGGCCAAATTATAGAGTCAACAAGTACTCTCTCTTCGGCCGGCCTTTTTACCGTTGCCGCTTCCAATAATTATCGAAGAGGAGAAATGTTTGAAAGAGCGAGAGATTGGAATGGACTTGACCCTCGAATTGTTCAAAGAAGTCGCTTACTTTACGATGTAATTTACAACCACGCTCTCTACTTAAAAAACACTATCAAGAAGAAGAGTTATTAAGATCATCAAGCACCAATTGAAAAACATCTAGCGCGTTTCTAAGCTTCCCCATAAAAGATTTCTGATGTGGAATATGGTAGAAGCGCGGATGTTTTGACCATGTATCTTTTAATTTTTTATCCAACTCAATGGCCTTCTTATTATCCTCAATCCGACTTGGATTTCCACCTTCAATAGACATATCTCCCATTGCAGCTGTTTCAAAAAAGATCACGGCATCATACCTTTTAAATTCTTCTTCAAAGTTCGTTCCCATTCCTTCGAGAAATGAAGACTTCTCATCGGGCCAATAGACAGCACCATCAATAGTTCCTCTATCACAAAGTAAAACTCTTCCCGGGTATCGACTGTGCTGAATATCTTCAATATTTCTCTGGACGTGAAAAATTGCTTTCTGAGTTGCCTTGACCGCCTCAAGCTCAGTTACACGGGGAAAACCACCACAGAAAAGCATTGTCGCAGCTTCTGGAACGACAATAATTGAGTCTCCTATTTCTCGGCGAATGAGGTCTGCGGCGGTTGTTTTGCCTCCGCCAGGTCCACCAGTCAGGACGATTCGATGTGTTCCATTGTTGATCATTTCTAAATCCTTTTAATTATTTTTAATATGATTGTACCAGAGTAAAAAAAGATGGGAAGTCTCAACAAAATATTTGCCTTCATCATCAAACATACATCTATCGGCCCTGATCCAGTCTTCAGGGTTCTCTTTGTGATATTCAAAAATTTGGGGAATCCCACCAATTTTATGACAAACTTTAAACCCAGGTGTCCCAACGTCTGAAAACCGAGACTCTAGAACAACTTTTTTGCGCGGCCCCCTCAAAGGTGGACAATCATCATTTAAACATTCAGGTGAAACAATGTATTTATTTTGCTCTTTCTGAACTTCACAAAGCTTCAGTTTTTTTATTTTTGTAACTCCTTTATCAATGAAGCGCATGGTAACCTCACGACAACTCTTATTTTTCTCATCAGCATAAACAAAAGCGCTCGAAACTAAAAAAAACAAAATAAAGATTAGCTTTTTCAGGGTGTTAATTTTCAAGATAAGTCACCTCTCGAACAGATCTTCGCATGACGTTTTCAGGAATCCAAATATGCCCATCCTCACATTCATAACTCTCATGATATATGCAACCTCTCCCCCACGTATTTCTTAACATATACTCACATTGGTTTGTCTGAGGATTGAAACGCCTAGCGACGATAGTTGAAGTGTGGTCTGCAAATCTTCTTCTCTGGGCATTTGCGGGGTCAATTAAGATACTTTCAGGATAACTAACAGCAACGATCTTGCCATTATCCAATTGCTCGTCGATTTGATTCATCAGGCGACCGGTGCCAAAACCAAGTCCTAAAAATGAAATATTACGACGAACTTTAAGTGACTGAGTCTGTTCATTATCTAAGCGTGGTTCACAGTTTTCCTTGATAAGATTATGAACAAATGAATTCGTTGATGTGCTTCTCGCTAAAATATCCATCAACTCGTCTAGGCCCAATGTCGGAAACATCGATCTCCAGTCGCCAAAGACTTCAGCACGGCAAACCAAATCCTCAGCAAATTCCATACGTGCTTGAGACCGGCTCAATTCTCCTTGAGAGTGAGTCCGAGTCGTTCTTTGTTGATAAAGACGATAAATATTTTCAATATCTGCTAACTCTTCCAGGTAGCTCTGATAATTTCTGGCGTAAAAAAAGTCACTCGATGGCACATTTTCTTCCAAGCAAAGACCTCTCTCCAGGCCACGCCTCAAGGCGGTTGGAGTAAAACCAGCTTGAATCTCTGACTCGTCTCGCCCTAGTAGTCGCATAATCCCACCATGCAAGGTCGTAGCACTATATGCATTGGCAAGATCAATCGCGGAAATTTCTTTACCCAATTCATGCGACAACATATCCGCTGCCGCATATGCATAGCACCAACCAACAGAGTCCTGATGGCGAGGTTGCAGTCTTCCAAAAGAGTTAACCAGAGGTTGTTTTAAATTGTTTTGATTAGAGCATCTATTGGAATCGCTTGAATACGCATTCATTGCTAGCAGAGTAATTCCGGCCGGCCATAATAAATAACCCATTTTTTTTAACTTTATTCGCACTTTCATCTTCATCAATCTTATCGAGTATTTTAAACGGGAAACTAAACATAAAAATGATTTAGCACCTCATGAGGAAATTCTTACCAAAAACACCTTGATTAAAAGTTGTACTGAAGCCCTAGCCCATAGCGATTGATCGTAATTTCTGTTGCTGAACTCAATGAATAATATTCATAAAGTAAGTTAATAATAAATGGCCGATAGTTTTGAATTCCGATAGTAAAGGAAGTGCTTATACCTGAGAGGTTATCTCTCTCAACCTTGGAGTCGTTTGCCCCGAGAGACTCTAGAGCAAGTCCAACAGATCCTTGAATATGTAGGTCTAGGTTGAGAAAATTCCTTTCATCCTCAAGACCAAAAGTAAGAATTGGAACAACATTGCGAATTTTTTGAATCTCAAGATCTGAAGTTGTTGTGAAATCAATAGAGTGAAGTGTCTTTAAGTTTAGCCCAACGACACCCCTTAAGCTTTCACTTATAAGGTTTAAGTTTCTCAGATAATACAAACCTATTTGATAGTCAGGCCTTGAGTCTTCACCGTCTTCATCATTAAATGGAATCCAATCACCACTTAAGCGTAAAAAGTCTATTCGACTTAAACGGTAATTTAAATCAAATCCTAGTCTTAAAAATGAATTCTGACTTTTAGTAAGCAACTCCTGAGCAGTAGGAGACAACTCACTATAATCACCTCTTTGAAATGAGTAGCGAAGGGAACTACTCCATTTAGAGGGGCCATAATCAACACGCCTAGACCTTTCTTTTTGAGGAGACTCACTTGGCAGCTCCGCATGGCCCTGACCACCTAAATTCAAGTTGATAACATCGCCCGGCCTAACAGTGGGAAAGTCTATCAGTTGTGGGTTCCACACCTGTAGTCGTCGTAAGAACTCAGGGTTTCGCAATATATCTCGCGACAAGCGAGTCTGCCGATCTAAAACTCTGAGAATGTGATCATCTACCTGAGATTCTATTTGGACAACACGAGAAGAAGTTTGTCCAAATAGAGTAAACGAAGAAGCTAAAAGAATGAGAATGATGAACCTGTTGATTAACTGCAAATAAAACCTTTTTCTATCTCTTTATATATGGTTTTATTCTCTCTTATTAAGGCTTCAAACTAAACACTAGGAAAAAAACCCCACTTAACAGTGGGGCATTTTCATATTTCTTTTACTGAAGATCTCTAAATGATACGCGATAGCTTTGAGTGTATTGTTGCCCTAAAGAGTTGTAGCGATTCTCTCTCACAACAACTTCTTCTCGGTCGACATTAACCTGTACATCTCTGCGAGTAACAACAAATCCTCGCTCTCGATGTTCTCGATTCCAACGAGCACGGTTACTTTCAAAGATATTTGGTCTTTGCGAGTAATTCATGGCCCGTCCATGCCTCTGGTCAAAATAACGAGTCGCAAGCCTTTGCATTTCGATAATTTTGAGCTCCTCTGCAGAAACTGAACTTGTCGAAGGACTAGGCATAGGGACAGAGTTATGTCTCAGCAAAGAGTTTCCAAGAGACGACTCTCTCAACTCCCGCTCACAATGTCTAAAGTTTACGCCTTCTGGATCAGCTAATTCACTTTCATAAATAAGCGATGAACAACCCATCATTTGTGAAGAATTGTGAACTGATGTCATTCTAAAGCGATGGTTGTCTGATCGATTTTGATCTTTAAACCCATAGACATATCCCGAATCCGTCATATCAATATCGTAAAAGCTTCCACCTTCGTAATACTCAAGGGCATTAGCTGAACGAACCACAATCTCCTGCGAAGACGTTCCCACAAGAGCAAGGCCAAGACGACGGGCATTCCACTGGGCGGCGGTATATTGTAGAGCAATATTATTAACCGAACGATTATTAGAACCTGATGCCCAAACCTCTTCACCAATTAAGCTTAGGGAAATTCCTGTTCTTTGGCTTCTCAACATATCAATAAGAGTTTGAAGGCCAAAACCAGAGCCAAGTGAGATTTGGTTTAGTTTATTAAAGTTTTGCTCATATCTTCCACATCTCCGATGGAGAAACTGATTATTCGTAAATTTGAGATCCATACTCTTCCCGGCAATTTGGCCAGAAACAGAAATGGCCAATTGACCACTATTTGTTTCAATCTCAGAAAAAGTCAGATCTACCCTGTGGCGACGCAAAGAATCCTCTCTCAGATTGTTAAGAGGAACTGAGCAATAACCTTCGGCCATAATCTTGTCGTCACTACGGGTAAGGTTCCACAAATGTAAAAGAGTTGCGCTATCTTCGTATACCATATGTCGACGCTCATTTTCCACGTGAGTCAAAGCAGAGCATGACAGAGCAATGAGGGCGTGGGCATTGGCCTCATTGAGTACGAATTCACTTTGATTGCGCATTCTCGAGCACTCTCGAGTATAATCGCGGGCCATCAGTGCCGGAACGCTGACTGCCGACAAAGTCAAACCTAAAAGGACAGACTTCAAAAAGAAACTTGGGGATGATTTCATAACTACCTCGCTATATGATTAAATAATCAAATATATAACACATAGCACAAAACAGGCACCCCAAACCATTTAAAAGTAAATTATGAAAAAATTACTCGAAACTGCCCCACTATAGTGAGGTTGATTTAATTTCAATGCCTTAGTAATCAAATACT
>SKIL01000333.1 GCA_007116425.1 Bacteriovoracaceae bacterium
AATTGACCCTGGTGACTATATTATTTCACCTGGTGGTCTCGAGTACTTGGCCGTTGCAGCGGGCTTTATTTCTTCTGATGCCACAGTTGATCAGTGGAGTATTAATCACTTGAAGAGAATTGAGGAAGTTCAAAGAGGTTATTAAACTTTATGTTAATTAATCATCTCGTTACTTAAGAATTAATCAACGATTGAAGGGAGCTTGTTAATAGCTCCCTTCTTTTTGTAACTCTTCAAGTCGCCGTCTGTAAACATCCTTGAGAGTAGGGTCTTCAAGCTGTTGATACATATTGTACATGACAAAATAAGCATCTTCTTTTGAGTCTTCTTGCGCTAAAACTCGGGCATAGATTCCATGTATGATGGGATGGTTTTTAGACTTAGGGTGATTGACCAGAAAGTGATAATGCTTAAGAGATTTAGCGCTATTATTGAGTTCAATATACTGATTGTATGCAGCGTAATAGTGAAGCCTGTAATCATTGGGATAAACCGCTAGACCTTTGTCTAGAATTATTTGTGCACCTTTTGGCTCATCTTTGATGATAGATAAATATTTTGCTCCATAGAGATAAGCTTCATAAAATTTAGGGTCGATTGTGACAATCCCACGAAAGCGATAAAAAAGCCACGAGTGCTCACCACTAGATTCATCAAAATGTTCGGTATCTGCATTCATTAGAGTTTCAATCCAAATGATTGAAGAAATTAGCCTTTTTTGTCCAAGGTTTAGGTACTTGAGAAATTGAGAGGAGAGACTTATCTTTTTTTCTTGAGCGCTAAGGTCAATTTTATGGACTGGAATCGCCTTTTGGAGACTGAAAAGACAGAGTAATGACATGAGAAAGGTAAAACTTATAAAAAGGGTGTGCAGTCTTGGTTGTCTCAAAAAATTGTCCAAATAGGTTATTCATTTGTAGTATGATTAAATCTGATTAATAGTATGAATGGAGATCGAAATTGTTTCAAGCTTCGAATGTTTCAAAAGTTTTTAAATCCAAGTTGTTTGAAAAAGATGTGTATGCACTTACCGACGTCAGCTTCAAGCTCGAAAGGGGTGTTGCAACAGGCTTTTTAGGAGCAAACGGAGCAGGGAAGACGACATTTATTAAAATTCTACTAGGCTTTATATCTCCCTCAGAGGGCAAAATTGTTTTTGGTGAAGAGCTGGGAGGCACAAGGATTGAGGCCTTGAAAAAAATTGGCTACGTTCCAGAAAGACCTTACTACTATCAGCATTTAAAGGGTCGAGACTTCCTAATGTATATGGGAGAGTTGTCTGAATTGTCTCTTGATCAGGTCAACACTGTGATAGAGAGGTATGCTGAGAGGTTGGTAATTAAGTTTGCTTTG
Source organism: Bacteriovoracaceae bacterium (assembly GCA_007116425.1). Taxonomy (GTDB): domain Bacteria; phylum Bdellovibrionota; class Bacteriovoracia; order Bacteriovoracales; family Bacteriovoracaceae; genus SKIL01. Next base: position 1,354 of record SKIL01000333.1, read on the forward strand.
GATAGAGAAATAAGTGGATATTCGAAAGGGATGTTGCAGCGTTTGGGCTTTTTGTGCGCTTTGCTTAATGACCCCGAGCTTTTGATTTTAGATGAGCCTCTATCTGGATTAGATCCAATTGGTAGAAGAGATATCAAAGATTTGATTCAAGAGTTAGTTCGGGAGGGGAAAAGTATCTTTATTAGTAGTCATATCATTCCAGATGTTGAAGAAGTATGTGAGCAAGTTGTTTGTTTAGATCAGGGGCGTTTAGTTTATCAAGGAAGAATTCACGATCTCTTGGAGAAAACATCATCAGGTAGAGTGAGAATTGTTTACCATAAGGATAATGAGGAAAAAGGTCTTGAAGTATCTCCTTCGGATGTAAATCAGAGGCTTGATTCTTTAATTGATGAAGGGGCTTCAATTGTTTCTGTTACCCCTCATCGGGCCAGACTCGAAGAGGTCGTCTACAAAATTTAAAGAGGAAGTTTTGAGTAAAATTCTAACTGTTGCAAAGTACACTTATTTAGAAATAATTAAAAGTAGGATTCTATATGCGACACTGGGTCTTGGACTCTTTGTTGCCATTTCTAGTTTCGTCGCCTCTTCTTTCACTTATGGAACTCCAGAAAGAGTGGCCCTTGACTTTGGTGTGGGTGTCTTTAGCTTGTCTGCAATCGGAATTGCTATTTTTATGGGAGCAACATTAATTTCACGTGAAATCGAGTCGAGAACGGTTTATTTGGCACTTTCGAGGTCAATTAGTCGCTTTAGCTTTCTTCTTGGGAAGATAACGGGTCTCTCTTTGGTTCTTGCTGTGAATATTTTATTGCTCGGTCTTGTGACTTATACCGTTGTTTTTCTTTTGGGAGGGCCGTTTGAAGGTATAATGGTGTGGGTTGTGTGTTTTTCTTTTCTAGAAGCCTTTTTGTTGTTAAATGTTGTAGTCTTATTTTCTCTTTTGACAAATGTACCTTTAGCGATTTTTTATACATTGGTCGTTTATATTGTTGGACATTCGATACCAACAACTCTTGAAACTTCCATCGTATCAAATAACCCATGGTTAGAATATTTTATAAAAATTTACTCCTATTTTTTTCCAAATTTAACAGTGCTCAACTATAGAGACTTTTTGACCTACTCAATATATGTGCCGACACAAAGTCTCTTTCTTTCATTGGTATATGGTATTGGTTATTGCTCCTTTTTGATTTTCTTAAGTGCATGGATGTTTTCTAAGAGAGAGCTAAATTGATTTATTATGAATACATTCTAT
>SKIL01000305.1 GCA_007116425.1 Bacteriovoracaceae bacterium
AAAATTGATATCTCAAAATTTAAGTGAAAGGACCGATTATCAAAATTGGCAGTTCCAATAACCGTCTTATCTTCATCGACTAAAACAACCTTTTGGTGCATAAATGCCGGGGTATAACGATAAATTTTAATCCCATACTTAAGGCATTCTTCAATATAACTTTCACTAGCAAATTGAATCAATTGAGAGTCAAACTTTTCAGGCAACAAAACTCTCACATCAACACCGCGAAGTACTGCCAGAGTCAACGCCGAAACTATTGACTTATCCAATACAAAATAAGGAGATGTGATCCAAATTCTTTTTTTCGCATTATTAATTAAGCTAATAAATAAAAGTTCACAAGTTTCAACTAAATCAGATGGGCCAGATGGAACACAAAGACACTGAACTCCACCAGGCGAGCTAATTTCTTCCCAAGGTAAATTAGGGATTTTATCACAAACCCAATGCCAATCTTCTAAAAAGGACAATTGGATCGCCTTAACTATCGGCCCCTCTAACTGAAGATGAGTATCTCGCCAAGCTCCACGTAAAGGATTTCTTCCCAAGTACTCGTCACCAATATTATGCCCTCCGACAAAAGCAACCTCTCCATCAACAATGACAATTTTTCTGTGATTTCTAAAGTTTATTTGAAATCGCCTTGCTTTTGAACCTAAGGTTGTCGAGAAGGGCAAAATTTGAACACCGCTATTTTTCAACTCATCAATATAGCTTTGGCCAAGGGAGTAGCTTCCAATTTTATCGTATAAAAAATAAACATCTACACCTTGTTTGGCCTTAGCAATCAGGCTTTGCTTAATTTCATTGCCGACGTCGTCGTCTCGAACGATATAAAACTGAATTAATATAACTGATTTAGCTTTGTCTATTTTATCAATAATTACATTAAAGGTCGTCCTACCATCTTTAAGTAATTTGATCTTGTTTCCCGTAAGCGCAGGCAACATGGCCAAATTTTTTAACTCAGTTAGGATATCAGGGCCATTTTGATCGACCTGATGTTTTTTTAAAAGCCCTCTAACTCCTTCACCAATACGAGCTATAGCATGTGTTCCCTCTCTTCTCGCCTCAATATATCCATAAAATTTTCTTGCTCCAAAAATAAAATATATCGGCACAGAAACAAATGGAAATGCGACTAAAGAGATGGCCCAAGCGATACTTCCCTGTGGAGTCCTTGATATCATTATGGCCTTAACGGCAAAATAAAACCCGACCAATTGAATTATAAGATAAAAAATTCCAAATATTTGTAGGATGTAGTGATCTATCCCAAAGTAAATAGAATGTATAAGCTGGTGGTTAATTAAGTTCAATTATCAACTCCTGACATTGCTATTTACCTAGACTTGAACGCATGATTACAGGTAACATGATATAGTGAAAAATATCTTAGGTCATTTTAACAATTTTTGTAGCAAAAGACTAAAGTCTCTTAAGATCATGAGACCATTTTATTTCGCTTTTTTCTTACTATTATCTATTACAAGTGTCTCTGCCCAGGTTGTTTTAATTGACCCAGGCCATGGTGGTTCAGACTGTGGCGCTAAAGCGACAGTCAAACTTGATGGCAAAAATCAGGTAATTTGCGAAAAGGATTTGGCCCTTTCTATTGCCCTAAAAATTCAAGAAGAACTCAAGGACGACTTTAATGTCTTTCTCACAAGAAGTATCGACAGAGATCTAGACCTTCAAGAAAGGGCAGATATAGCAGATCGGGTTCAAGCCGATATTTTTATTTCGGTCCACTTAAACGCTAGCCACTCTAGAACGTCACATGGATTTGAAACATATTATTTAAATAATCACGATAATGCAGCGGTCAGAAGGGTTGAAGAAATTGAAAACGTTGACTCTGAAGGCGACCAGATTGTGATTAATCAAATTTTAGCAGACCTCGTCATTGAAAGAACTGCACCGAGCTCAAAAAAGTTGGCCAACCTTATTCATCAAAATATCGGCAAAAGAATTGAAAATAAATACAGTCTTGTTGACCGAGGGGTAAAGCCAGCACTTTTCTACGTTCTGGCACTCTCTAAGCGACCAGCAACTCTACTCGAGGCAGGATTTATCACTAATGACCAAGAAATTCACACCATCCTATCGCCCCAATTTCAAAGAGATTATGCCCAAAGTGTGGCCAATGGGGTTCGTAAATACTTTAAAGAACGACCCTCCCCCAATTTATTTTAATTTTTTTAAGAGAGCTCCTTGACGTTTTTATTATTTATACCAGCTTGTTTGTAAGTAGGAGTAAATATACCTATAAATACAAGGAGGCCGATATGAGAAATGATTTAACAAATTGGAGAGGTATTAACCGTCCTTTTCGCTTCTTTGAAGAGTTAGAGAGTGACTTCTTTCCTGAATTTAGAGGTAAGCAAGAGCGGAGTCATCGCTCCTTTCTCCCTACAGTTGAAGTAGAAGAAAATGAGAATGGCCACATTTTAAGCTTTGATATTCCAGGTGTACCAAGAGAAAACATTCACTTAGAGGTACAGGACAGGCTACTTAAAATTTGGGGAGAGAGGAAAAAAGTTATTGAATCAGAGAGCTATACAGAAAAATCTTACGGAAAGTTTGAAAGATCTTTTTCTTTACCAGA